>DATGVY010000402.1:0-6087 GCA_035299845.1 Streptosporangiaceae bacterium | reverse complement strand
GGATAACGGGGCCTGCTTCGCTGATGAGGCGCTGCCGCGCTACTGCGCGAAACTGGGCATCAGCCTGGTGCATTCCCCGCCCTACCGGCCTCAGGGGAGGGGGAAAATCGAGCGCTGGTTCGAGACTGTGCGGGCGCAGTTCCTGGTGGAGGTCAGCCCCGACGGCCAGCCCGCGCCCGGCCGGCTGGTGGTGGCCGGGCTGGACGAGCTGAACGCCCGGTTCCACACCTGGGTCGAGCACGATTATCACCTGCGCACCCATTCCGAGACCGGGATGACCCCGCTGCAGCGGTGGGCGCCCGGCCAGCCCCGGCACGTCAGCGGCGCCGAGCTGGACGCCGCGTTCTTGTGGGAGGCGACCCGCTCGGTGCACGCCGCCACCGCCACGGTCAGGTTCCACGGCAACGTCTACGAGGTGGACGCGGCGCTGGCCGGGCGGAGGGTCACGCTGACCTACTCGCCGTTCGACCTGGCCGGCGCCGCCGTCCCGATCCAGGTGTCCTACCGCGGCACCGGCTACGGCACCGCCCGGCCACATGTCATCAAGCGGCACGCCCATCCCAAGGTGAAGACCCCGCCCCGGGCCGCCCAGCCGCCCGCCGAGCCGACCGGGATCAGCTACCTGGACCTGCTCGACGCGCAGCGGACCCGCGCCGACGGGGCCGCCTACTCCATCCGCTACCACGACCTGGCCGGCCAGGCCGGCGAGGAAGGACGGACGTCATGATCACCGAGCAGGTCCGCGGCTATTTCGGGTTTGAGCGGATCCCCTTCGACCGGTCCCTGGCGGTGGCCCAGCTGTTCGCCTCCGCCAGCCATAGCGAGGCGGCCGCCCGGATCGGGTACGCGATCGCCACCCGCGGCCTGGCCGCCATCACCGGGGAGACCGGTGCCGGGAAGACTGTCGCGGCCCGCGCCGCGACCGCGTGCCTGGACGCCTCCCGCTACCAGGTCATTTACCTGCCGAATCCGCAGGTCGGGGCACGCGGGATCCACCACGCCGTGGTCACGGCGCTCGGCGGAGTGCCCCGGTTCCACCACGCCACCCTCATCCCGCAGGCCGCAGCCGCGCTGGCCGCCGAGACCGCCGAGCGCGGCCGGCTCCCGGTGCTCCTGGTCGACGAGGCGCACCTGCTGGGCCACGACCAGCTGGAGGCCATCCGGATGCTCACCAACGCCGACCTCGACTCCGCCTCGCCGCTGGCTGCGGTGCTCATCGGCCAGCCGCAGCTGCGGCAGAACATGAAGCTCGGCGTGCTGGCCGCCCTCGACCAGCGGATCACCGTCCGCTACGCCATGGCGCCGATGACCCTGGAAGAGACGGCCGGTTACCTGCGGCACCACACCCGGCTGGCGGGCCGGTCCGACGCGCTGTTCACCGACGACGCCGCCGCGTTCATCCACCACACCGCGCGCGGCTACCCGCGCGCCGCCAGCCGGCTCGCCGTCGCCGCCCTGCTCTCCGCCTACACCACGCACAAGACCAGCATCGACGAAACCGCGGCCCGCGCCGCCGCCAGCGAGGTGAGCGACCAGTGACCAGCAGCTGCACCTGCCCACCCGCCGGCGGCCACCACGGCATCACCCTGCACGCCGACCAGGCCGGCGACCTCCTCCGCCTCCTCTACACCCTCGAAGACTGGCTCCTGGCAGCCGGCCCCGACACCCGCGACGACCTCAGCGACTTCCTCGCCGGCACCGGCAACCGCCAAGACGCCGGCTGGTTCACCACACAGCTCGCCGCGCTCTCAAGTCAGCTCACCCACGCCGCCCGCACCCCCCGGGCGGACCCGGACTGATCCCCCGGCGCCAGCCCGGGCACCACAGCGACACACTGAGCACCACAAGGCCCCGCCGGCCCCGCCGGCGGGGCCGTACGCACCACCCGGCGCGCCCAGCAAAAGCGACGCCATCATGCCCATTTCAAACGTCGGCGGACACCTGGCAGGCAGAGCCCTACCCCGGAACCCCCGGGCCGTCAAGGGCTCGCTGCGCTCGTCCCTGCGGGCAGACCCTTGCCGCCCCGGAGAACCCGGGGTAGCCACAAAGGTGCCCGACCGAGGAGATGACCTCACACCTCAGCCGTGACTGTGCACGTGACCTGCGCTCACGTCGCTGCGCAATGCGCCACCCTTCAGTCTTGGTAACCACAAGCCCCCGTGCCTCTTCGGAGCTATGGGCCGGTGCCGAACCTGATGAAGCAGAAGTGAAATTACGGTTAGCGCATGATAAGCGTAACGATGGGCTCTGCCACGTCTGCCGTTACTCCCTGCCGGGTATACCACGCCGCGGCCAGCAAGCGGCTGGCCCCGGGTCGCAGCCCAGCCGGCACGGTCCACCGCAGCCTGAACCTGTGCGATCCGGGGCCAAGCGGCCTGCGGGTGTGCGCCAGCATTGGATAGTTAATACCGATAGGCCTGTGCTTTGGGCCACTGCCCAAGATGCCCTTTGAGATACCCAGCCACAGGGCTGCCACCCTGGCATGCGCCGGGACAATCACATCGACATTGATCCTCAGGTCCTCGCCCGGGGTGACGGTAAAGCTAGGGGTCGTTCCGTTTTTCGGAAACACCACCGACTGACCATTCACCGCCACCGTGTACGACAAGCTAAACGGAAGCTTCCCCGGCGACGCACTCGGACCTAGCGCCGGCCCCGTACTCGTAAGACTCAATCCGATCGGAACTGCCACGGCAATGGCAGCCACTGCCAGCAACGACCCCGAGACCAGTCCGATGATCCGAGCGCGGCGCCGCCGGATCCGGCGGACCAGGCCCTCGACGGTGAGGCGGGGTGCGCTGACCTGGGCAGCCACCGCCTCCAGGCGCTGGCGCAGCTCCTGCTCGTCCAAAGACATCGTTTCGTCCCTTCCTGTTATCCGCTCTCAGCGGGAGACAGCCGCGCGGCCAGCCGGGTCATCGCCTCGCTCAGATACCGCTTGACCGTTCCCTCTGCCACGCCCAGCGCCGACGCGACCTGCGCCACGGGCAGGTCCTGGTAGTAGCGCAGCACCACGCACGCGCGCTGCCGTGGCGACAAGTCTTTTAGGGCTGTCAGCATGACGTCCTGCGTGACCACCTGGTCGGCGAGGTCCGGGGTCACCTCGGCCGCCCTCAGCAGGGATGCTGCCCGGTTCCAGCGGGACCGCCGACGGGCGCCGTCGATGAACAGGTTCACCATGATCACCCGCACATATGCCTCGGCCGCGCCGGGCCGGGGGGCACGCAGAGGTCGAGCGAACGCCCGGACCAGTGCATCCTGCACCAGGTCTTCGGCCTGGCTATCGTCCCCGCACAGCAGGAACGCGTGACGCTTCAAGGAGGCGAGCCGGTCACTGGCCAGCTCAGCCAGCGTCTGCTTCCAGCTCTCCATGCCACACCCCGGCCATAGGAACCCTCTCGTCTTCCCAAACGAACAAGCCTGCCGCCGCGTTGGGGCGCCGCGGGCACTTTGCAAGGCGCCGGGGGCAAGCGCTGTGGTGTAGCTGACCGTGCTGGCCATTGCCGACAGCATGCGATCACGTGCTCCTGTCACCGTGAGCAGCGCACAGCGGCGCTGACAAATGCAACCAGGCGGGACACGCAGGATGCTGTAACCGTCACAGAGCGTTAATGAGCATGATCACGTCCAATCCGTGCAGAGCCGCCCTCCAAGCCCGGCTCATCCACGGAACCGTGGCGGCGAGTGGATCAACGCGTGCAGCACCGAAGTGCAGCAGCCAGCCCGCACCTAGCCGATCGCATCCAACCTGTACCACTTCCACCAAGAGCGCAAAGACCTTCAACGACCCTGCCGCCACGAGCTACGGATCAGAAGATCGCCCGCTGACATACCGCGAGCGCTGACCACCAAGCCTGTCAGGTGGGTGGTGCCATGACACTCAACCGTCGCTGGGCGTGCGGTCCCTTCGGGCCGACCACGCGACGCCGGGCCGGTGATACGTGACAAACGGATCCTCCCGCCCGCGCCCCCGGACCGTAAGCGTCTGCCCGGACGCCCTCGTTCACCGATATGCCGCCGCCTAACCTGACCTGCGCGGCGGGCGCATGCGAACCCACGCGTACCCGCCAAGATCAAGCTCTTAATCCGGGGCTTCGGGCCATCCCGCATGACGGCCAGGCCGAGCACCGTACGGCACACAAGTACAGCAACGCAGTCGGCCGAGAACGTCTCCGACGAGCTGCCGCCGGACAGTGACCTGCCCCCAACGATGCCGAATGACCTCGCCGCCAGGAGTCCGACATCGAGGGGATCACTGGTGGACCACCCTGGCCAGTGTGCGCGGTGGAGGCCACGCCACATCGTGCCCGATGGGACCCGTAGCCTCTCGCCGTGTATCGGGCGTTCGTCGGAAACGTTCTGGGCCGATGCTGGCGATGCGGTTCTAGCCGACCGCTCCTGGGTGATCTTGTGAGTTTCACCAATGATTTCCGTCAAACTCTCCTAGGATGCCCGGCATGGACGCACCTGAGATCCGGGACCGGGCCTGATGCCGAAGCGGACGCTCGCGGGCGTGAGCATCCCCGCATTCGCGGTGTTCATCTTCTGGCTGCTCGTCGTGGTCATCCTGATCATCCTGGCGGCGCTCGCCGTGCACGCACTCGGCGGGTTCGACCTGCACTTCAGGGCCGGGCACTTCACCTTCCAGGTAGGCGTCACTTAGCAGTCCCGGACGTGCCTAAACGATCTTGAGCGTTTCGCCTGCCTCGGCGCCGCTGCCAGCGCCCGGTTCATCGACAGATCCTGCAAGGCGAGACCCACACGATCCGCCTGCTGGACCGCAGGCTCGGCGCGCCTGCCGTCGCGGCCAAGCTCGAAGCCCACATCGAGCAGATCCAGGCGGGCCTGCGGCACTCGCTCAGCCCTGACCGCCGCCAGCAGCTCGCCGCCGTCCTGGCCGACGCCGCCGCCCTCGCCGGATGGCAGGCCATCGACATGGGGCCTGCCCGCCGCCTGGGACCACTTCGAGCTGGCCACCGCCGCCGCACGCGAGGCCGCCGACCACTGCCTGCTCGCGTTTGCCGCAGGAGAGCAGGCATACGTCCTGCTCGACCTCGGCCAGCCAGCCGATGCCCTCGCCAAGGTCCGCGCGGTCTACGACAAGGCCCATGTGGGCGTACCGCATCAGATCCGCGGCTGGCTGCTGGCCGCACAGGGGGAGATGGCCGCCGCCACCGGCGACGAGACCAGCTGCCGCCGCGCGCTGGACCTGGCCACGGGCGAGGTCAGCCACGGCCCCAGCGGCGAGGATCTGCCCTACCTGGCACTCAGCGCCGTGCACATGGCCCACTGGCGCGGTAATTGTCTCACCCGCTTCGGCGACCCCGAAACGGTCACCGAGCTGACCACCGCGCTCGCCCGGATGGACGGCAGTTTCACCCGCGCCGAGGCCGGCCTGCGCAGCGACCTGGCCGCCGCCCTGCATGCGACCGGCGAGCGCGCCGAGGCACGCGGCCACCTGGCCCGCGCCAGCGAGCTAGCCAAGCTCACCGGCTCAGCCCGCCAGCGGCGCCGCATCGCTGAGCTGGCCCGGTGGATCGGCCGGGCCGCCTAAGCCCGGCGGGCTAGCAGGCCCAGCAGGCCGACCAGGGAACCGGAGTTCCAGATCTTGCCCTCCGCGATCATGGCAGGCACCAACGCCAGCGGAACCCACTCCATCCGCTCGACCTCGCCGGTCTCCACCGGCTCAGCCACCAGCTGCGGATCACGGCCGGTGAACACCACATGCTCGGAATCGAGCATGCCGACCATCGGCTGGAACGTCACCAGGTGCTCCACCCGGCCCGCCCGGTAGCCGGTCTCCTCCTCTAGCTCCCGCACCGCCGTCTCGCGGGGTTCCTCGCCGTCATCGATCAGCCCGCCGGGCAGCTCCCAGCCCCACCTGTCCTGCACGAACCGGTGCCGCCACAAAAGCAGCGCCCGGTCCTGCTCTCGACTTTCGCACTTTTGGTGTCCGGGGCCACGAGGGCCATCTGCGCGGATGGGGTGATCGCGACACGCCGGACGAGCCTGGCCCAAGATCCGTGATCTAGGACGGGATAGACGGAAGCATCGGCGGTACTTGCGTCCGCCTCTGCCGAGGGACCC
>DATGVY010000401.1:0-17337 GCA_035299845.1 Streptosporangiaceae bacterium | reverse complement strand
ATGCCGGGGCTGGCTGGCCGGATGCCGGGGCTGGCTGGCCGGATGCCGGGGCTGGCTGGCTACGTGACATGCTGGCGACGTGCTCGATGACCTGCGGGCCCGGCTTGCGGACGCCCGGCTGTACCTGTGCACCGACGCGAGACAGCGGCAGGGCGATCTGGCCAAGTTCCTCGACGCGGCGCTCGGCGGCGGGGTGGACGTGGTCCAGCTCCGGCAGAAAGGCCTCGAGGCCGCGCACGAGATGGCGTTGCTTGACGCTTTCCGGCGGGCGTGCGACCGGCATGGTGCACTGCTCGCGGTGAACGACAGGGCAGACATTGCCCGCGCGGTCGGTGCCGATGTGCTGCATCTCGGCCAGGACGACCTGCCGGTGGCGGCCGCCCGGCAGATCGTCGGGCAGGAAACACTGATCGGGCTGTCGACGCATTCGGCGGGCCAGGCCGCGGCGGCCAGCGCCACCGCGGACGTGGACTACTTCTGTGCCGGGCCGGTATGGCCGACCCCCACCAAGCCGGGCCGTCCGGCACCCGGACTCGGACTGGTCAGGTATGCAGCGGCGCTTGACGCGGCGGTGCCCTGGTTCGCCATCGGCGGCATCAGCGCGGGCACCATCGCCGCGGTCCTTGACGCCGGAGCGCGCCGTGTGGTCGTCGTGCGGGCCATTACCGAGGCGGCGGCTCCCGCTGATGCCGCCGCCGAGCTCGCCGGCCTGCTCCGCGCCGCGGGCCGGTAACCCGCGGCCGGTCATCGGCGGGCCGGTCGTCAGCGGGCCGGTCGTCGGCGGGCCGGTCGTCCGCGGGGCCCCGTGCCGAGGGCCCGCCGTCGGCGAGCGCTCCGGCCAGCGGGCCGGCGCCGGCTGTCCGCCTGTCAGTCCGCCCGGTCGGTCGCGGTGGCCGCCAGCTCTGCCAAAGCGATCTTGGCCTCGCCGGTGAACGGCGCGTCGGCGAGCGCGGCGAGCGCCTCACGGACGCTGCTGCGGATCATCTGCTCACATTCCGCCAGTGCGCCCGTCTCGGTCAGCACGGAGCGGACCCGCGCCGCGGCCGCCTCGTCGAGCTGCGGATCGCCCAGATGACGGCGCAGCACCCTCGCCTGCTCGGCACTCGCCCGGTTCCGGGCGATGGTCACCAGGACAGTCCGCTTTCCCTCGCGCAAGTCGCCGGTAACCGGCTTGCCGGTCTCCGCCGCGTCGCCGAACACTCCGAGTACGTCGTCGCGGAGCTGGAAGGCCACGCCGAGCGGGATTCCGTAGCCTGTGCAGGCAGCAGCTACCTGACGCTGCGTCCTGCCCGCCGCACCGGTCTCCGCCGTGGCAGTCCCGGCCACGCCGGCGGCCAGCGCCGCGCCGAGCAGCAGCGGATGCTCGACCGTGTATTTCGCCGATTTGTACCGGATGACCCGCAGGGCGCTCTCGACAGTTCCGTTGCCCGCTGCCTGGCCGAGTAGATCCAGGTACTGGCCGGCGATCATTTCCGTGCGCATTGCGTCGAGCACAGGCTGTCCGCGCCGAAGCGCCGCGGTCGGCAGTCCGCTGGCTCGGAGCAGCTCGCCGGTCCATGCCATGAGCAGATCGCCGATCAGGATTGCCGCGCCGGCGCCGAACGAGTCGGCCGACCCACGCCAGCGCCCGGCCGCGTGCTGGGCTGCGAACCTGCGATGCATGGCTGGCTGACCGCGGCGGGTCTCGCTGCCGTCGATGACGTCGTCATGCACGAGTGCACTCGCGTGCAACAGCTCAAGAGCCGCGGCGGCGGTCAGGATCTGGCTGTCGGCCCCGCCAGCACGACCGGCGCGGTCAGCGGGACCAGTACGGTCAGCGGGACCAGTACGGTCAGCCGGATCAGTACGGTCAGCCGGATCAGTACGGTCAGTGAGGCCAGCGCTGTGAGTGGGGCCGGCGCCGCCCGCAGCACGCCAGCCCCAGTAGCAGAACGCGGGCCGCAGCCGCTTGCCCCCAGCCAGCAGATTACTGATCGCGTCGAGCACGGGCAGCAGATCCTCGTCGACGCCCGCCAGCGCAGCCCGCTTCCGGCCGATGAAGCCGGCGAGCGTGCGCCCGACGTGCTCCCGGACCTGGTCGATGGCTGCTGTGCTGCTCGTCACTCCCGCGAGGGTAACCCGGCGCGTCTCGTGATCGGCGGTCGCCCGCCGACGCTAGACGGCTAGCCTGGGAAGATGCCGCCGTCCCGCCCGCAGAAGGCGCCAGCCATCCGCGACCTGCTGGCCGCAGGTGAGCGGTCCTTCTCATTCGAATTCATGCCGCCAAAGACGGAAGCCGAGGAACGGCGCCTCTGGCTCGCCGTCCGTCAGCTTGAGCCGCTGCAGCCCACATTCGTGTCCGTGACGTACGGCGCAGGCGGCTCTACCCGCGACCGGACCGTCCGGGTGACCGGCCGGATCGCGGCGGAAACCACGCTGACCCCGGTCGGGCATTTCACCGCGGTCAGCCATTCGGTCGCCGAGCTGCGGCATGTCATCGGGTCCTACGCGGCGGTCGGCGTGCGCAACGTGCTCGCGCTGCGCGGGGATCCGCCGGGCGCGCCTGATGCCGAGTGGGTGCCGCATCCGGAAGGCCTGCGCTATGCGGAGGAACTGGTCCGGCTGATCAAGGCGTCTGGCGATTTCTGCGTGGGAGTGGCCGCATTCCCCGAGGGCCATCCCCGGCGGGTCAGCATGGAAGCCGATACCTCCTACTTCGTTCGCAAGTGCCGGGCCGGGGCCGACTTCGCGATCACTCAGATGTTCTTCTACGCCGACGACTACTTGCGGATGCGCGATCGCGTGGCCGCGCGTGGCTGCGACGTGCCGATCATTGCCGGGATTATGCCGATCACCAGCACGGCGATGATAGAGCGCGCGGTGCTGCTCTCGGGCGCAAGGTTCCCGCCGGAGCTGGCGGAGCGGCTGCGGTCGCGGGCCGACGATAAGGCCGCCGTCCGCGAGATAGGCGTGGACTACGCGACCGGCATGTCCGAGCGGCTGATCGCCGAGGGCGTGCCCGGGCTGCATTTCTACACGCTCAACGGGTCACGGGCGACCCGCGAGATCTATCAGAGACTCGGCCTCGACGCGGGCGGCACGGCCGATCGCGTGACCCAGCGTGCCGCCGTAGGCTAGCGGACCGTCGCGCTCGCGCTAGCCGCCCTCGCGGCCGGCCGGTCCATTTCCTGCCTGGCCAGGCGTGCAGCGTTCGGTCGCAGGCGGCGCACCGGGCGCTCCGCCCCGCAGCGGCAGGACCGCGCCCATGACAACGTAGGGCGGTCCGTCACCCGGGAAGCTGAACCCGGTGAGTAGCTCAGCAAAGCCGAGGCTGCCGTACAGCCGCCGGGCCGCAGACGCCGTGTCCGGGGTGGAGAGCAGGGCCGTCCGGTGCGGGCAGCCCGCGGTGAGGCGCAGTAGCATGGACCGGCCGATGCCGCGGCGCTGGAACTCCGGCCGGACGTGTACCTCGGCGATCTCGAAGGAGTCGGCCAGCCAGGCTGATGCGGCACGGGCGCCGGCCGCCACCGTGATGCCAGCCCGGACGACATCGTGCCACCACTGCCCGCTGGCCCCGCTGAAGCCGTAGGCGAAAGCGATGACCTGACCACGTTCGCCGTTCGTCGTCGCGATCACCGCCCGGAAGGCCGGATTGGCCGCGTGCCGCTCCATGATCGAGCGCCGCCCGGCCAGTTGCTCGGGTGGGGGCCGCATCGCCTGGCCGTAGACAGCGATGAGTGCCTCGATCCCGGCCAGGAAGTTCACCTGGTCGGTGACCCTCAGCGCGATCCCGTTGCGCACGGCGGCAAGCGTATGTCACCCGGCATGGACGGTGTGCGGTCATTTTGTCGGACCCGCCTTGTAACTTCGAACGCAGGTCCAAACAACTGGACTAGGAGACGAATTTATGTTCGAATATGCCTGAGCGAAGCCACCCGGCAGTCCAGCCTCCCGCGGGCCGGCCGGTGGGCGGCCGGGCGGGGCGTGGGAAGCGCCCCGTCCGGCCAAGGCTCGTACGTGACAGGAGGAACCGTCATGAACTCGGTCTTGCAGGTGCGTCCTGACAGGCCACGATGCAGGGTAGCGCCGTCGGCGCTTGCGCTGCTCGCGTCCGCCAGGCAAGGGCTAGCGGGCGCCGAGGACGAAGGATCAGCAGGCGGCCGGTATGTCGCCGCGCATCTTGCTGCGCTCCGGGCGGCTGCGGCGGTGGTTGCGGCCAGGGCCGAGCCTGCCACGTCGGCTCGGCGGAAGAGGCCGCAGAGCGTCTGGGAATTGCTGCCGCGGGTAGAGCCTGCGCTGGCCGAGTGGGCCGCGTTCTTCGCGGCGGGCGCGGGCAAGCGGGCTGCGGCCGAGGCTGGATTGCCGTGTGCTGTCTCGCTCCACGAGGCTGACGACCTGCTGCGCGACGCGGAGACGTTCCTGTCCCTGGCGGAGAGCACCCTCGGGGTCCCCGGCCAGGCGCTGCTACCGCTCCGCACGGCTGGGTAGGCCGTCGGGAGCGGCCAGGGTGCTGCTACCGGCTCGGGGCGGCTGGGTAGGCCGTCGGGAGCGGCCAGGGTGCTGCTACCGGCCAGGGGCGGCGGCTCAGAACGTGTCGATGGCTCCACGGGCGTCAGCGTCCAGGATGCCCCAGCTGATCAGCTCCTCGGTCAGGTCGGCCGGCGACTTGTCATAGATGACCGCAAGTGAGCGCAGGTCTTCCTGGCGAATCGACAGCACCCTGCCGTTGTAGTCGCCACGCTGGCTTTGGATCGTGGCGACATAACGGGCAAGCGGACCGGCCTTGTCCTTCGGCAGCTGGCTCATCCGCTCAAGATCGATCACGAGCTTGGGGGAGGGCGCAAGCAGGGCAGGCAGTACGTCGCCGGGCAACAGCTCGGACACAGGGACTCCGTAGAATTCGGCAAGTTCAGCAAGTTTCTGCACGGTTACCGACCGATCGCCGCGTTCGTAGGAGCCTACGACGACGGCCTTCCACCGGCCGCGCGACTTCTCCTCGACTCCGTGCAGAGAGAGGCCCTGCTGTGTGCGGATGGCGCGCAACCGCGCGCCCAGGGTCTTGGCGTACTCAGATGGCATTTCTTCGGCCCCCTGGCCAGTTCGTCTGATCAGTATGATGGTTACGCTCTGTGACGGTAGGCCGCGATGGCGACAAGGTCAAGCCGAATGGCAAAAAGCGGTCGAACTTACCCTTGATGACAGGTCCTCGCTGACTGGGTGCAGCGGCGGGAAACCAGGGCGGAAATGCTGGCCTCGCCGGGCCTGGCGGCGCTTCTGGCCTGGCTGGAGCGCCCCGTCTCTGAGCATGCGAATCTGGCCGGTACTCCGACATGATGTGACAAGAATCACTCACGTCACGCTGGTTACGAGCGGTCAGGGCGTCCGCGTACGCATGCCCTTCGCGGCAGCGAGTGACCGCGGTCGGCTCGCCGGGTACGGCCGGCCGGTCCGCGTGCGAGTGCGCCAGGTGCGGTAGCGGGGGACTGTGGCCAGCGCCCGGTCCATGCGGCGCCCTCGCGGCCGGTGGCGGCTTGGGCCGACGGAAAAAGTTGACCGGCGCCCGGCCGTGCCGGCGCTGCGGGACCTGTGCTGGCTGATAGCGTGAGGCCGGTCAGGCGTCCTTTAAAGCCCGTCCAGAGAGGCGGGAAAGGAGGTCCTTAATTATGCGTGCGGAGATTCAGGCCGGCTGTGGCCGTCGTTCGACCGGCACCGGCACCGGCACCGGCGGCGCCGCCAGTGGCAGCGCTGCCAGGTCCAGGCCCGGGAGCCGCAGTGCGGCGAGCCCCAGGGCGGCGAGCCCCAGGGCGGCGAGCACAGGGGCCGAGGGCCCCAAGGCGGTGGATCCCAAGGTCGGCAGCCCAGGGGACGAGAGCCGCAAGTCGGTCTTCGAGCCCGCGGAGATCAGCCGGGCGCTTTCCAGGATCGCGCACGAAATCCTTGAGCGCACCAGCGGCGCGGGCGACGTCGTCCTGCTCGGCATCCCGACCCGCGGCGTACCGCTTGCGCACCGGCTTGCCCAGCGCATGGAGCAGGTCGAGGGCAACAAGGTCCCGGCCGGGTCGCTGGACATCACCATGTACCGTGACGACCTGCGGCTCCGGCCAGCCAGGGCGCTCGGGCACACCGCGGTGCCTGCCGCGGGCATCGACGGCAAGGTTGTCGTGCTGGTCGATGACGTGCTGTACTCGGGCCGCACCGTCCGGGCCGCGCTGGACGCCCTTGGCGACATCGGCCGCCCGCAGGCCGTCCAGCTGGCGGTACTGGTCGACCGCGGGCACCGGGAGCTCCCGATCCGGCCCGACTACGTCGGCAAGAACCTGCCCACTTCCCAGCGCGAGGTCGTGCGGGTACTGCTCACCGAGGTGGACGGCGAGGACGCCGTGCTCCTCGGCGAGAATCCCGCGCTCGCCAGCGAGAACTCCGCGCCACCCGGCCAGGATCGGGGCGAGCTGCGGCTAGGCGAGCCACGTCCCGGTGGGCCACGTCCCGGCGAGAATCGCGGCAAGCGGCGGCAAGGTCGGCCAGCCCCCGGTGACGGGACGGGCCGGTGAACCGCCACCTTATCTCCGCCGGGGACCTGACGAAGCAGGAGGCACTGCTCATCCTCGACACGGCCGAAGAGCTTGCGCAGATGGCTGCCCGGCCGATAAAGAAGCTGCCCACCCTGCGCGGCAGGACGGTCGTCAACCTCTTTTTCGAAGACTCGACGCGGACCAGGATCTCCTTCGAGGCAGCGGCCAAGCGGCTCTCGGCCGATGTGATCAACTTCTCCGCCAAGGGCTCCAGCGTCGCCAAGGGAGAGAGCCTGAAGGACACCGCCCTGACCCTTGAGGCGATGGGCGCCGACGCCGTCGTGATCAGGCACAGTGCGTCAGGAGCACCCCACCGGCTGGCTGGCTGGGTCAAGGGCAGCGTCGTCAACGCGGGCGACGGCAGCCACGAGCATCCGACCCAGGCGCTGCTTGACGCGTTCACCATGCGGCGTCGGCTGGGCAGGCTCGGCGGGCTCCGGGTCGCCATCGTCGGCGACGTCCTGCACAGCCGGGTGGCCAGGTCCAACGTCCTGCTGCTGAGCACGCTCGGCGCGGAGGTGACGCTGGTCGGCCCGCCGACGCTGCTCCCCGTCGCGGTCGGCGCCTGGCCGTGCTCGGTCAGCTATGACCTGGACAGCGCGCTGCCCAAGAGCGACGTGGTGATGATGCTGCGGGTACAGCAGGAGCGGATGAACGCCGCATACTTCCCGAGTGTGCGAGAGTACAGCCGCCGCTATGGCCTGGACGCCGCCCGGATGGCGATGCTCCCTGAGCATGCCGTCGTCATGCACCCGGGTCCGATGAACCGCGGCGTCGAGATCGCGGCCGAGGTGGCGGACTCGGCCAGGTCGACGATCGTTGAGCAGGTAGCCAACGGGGTCAGCGTGCGGATGGCCGTGCTGTACCTGCTCCTGGGCGGAGCGGAGGCCCGGGCATGACCGAAACGGCGAGCGCGACCGGAACGGCGAGTGCGACCGGAACGGCGAGCATGACCGGAACGGCGAGCATGACCGGAACGGCGAGCGCGACCATAACGGCGAGCATGACCGGAACGGCGAACGTAACCGGCAGGGCAGGCCGCGGGACGGACGGGGCCGGCCCGACCGGCCAGGAAACCTGGCTGATCAGGGGCGCCAGGCCGCTGGGCGGCGATCCGGCCGACATCCTCATCACCGCGGGCCTGATCGCCGAGCCCGATGCCGGCGCCCGGCCGGTGCGGGTGCTTGACGCGGACGGCCTGATCGCGTTGCCCGGTCTCGTCGACCTGCATACGCATCTGCGCGAGCCGGGCCGGGAAGACGCGGAGACCGTCGCCACCGGCACCGCGGCCGCGGCCCTCGGCGGGTTCACCGCCGTGCACGCGATGGCCAACACCGAGCCGGTAGCCGATACCGCCGGCGTGGCCGAGCAGATCTGGCGGCTCGGCAGGCAGGCCGGCCGGTGCGACGTCCAGCCGGTCGGCGCGGTGACCGTAGGGCTGGCGGGCAGCCGGCTCGCCGAACTCGGCGCGATGGCCGACTCGGCCGCCCGCGTCCGGGTCTTCTCCGACGACGGCCGGTGCGTGTCCGACGCCGTGCTGATGCGCAGGGCGCTTGAGTACGTGAAGGCCTTCGGCGGGGTGATCGCCCAGCACGCGCAGGAGCCCCGGCTGACCGAGGGCGCGCAGATGAACGAGGGCGAGGTGTCCGGAATGCTCGGCCTTGCGGGCTGGCCGGCGGTGGCCGAGGAGGCTGTCATCGCTCGCGACTGCCTGCTGGCGGCGCATGTCGGGTCGGCGCTGCACGTCTGTCATGTCTCTACCGCTGGCTCCGTGGAGATCATCCGCTGGGCGAAGGCCAAGGGCTGGCAGGTGACGGCGGAGGTGACCCCGCATCATCTGCTGCTCACCGACGAGCTCGCCGCCAGCTACGATCCGGTGTTCAAGGTCAATCCGCCGCTGCGGACGGCGGCCGACATCGCCGCGCTCCGCGGCGGCCTGGCCGACGGCACGATCGACTGCGTGGCCACCGATCACGCGCCGCACGCGCTTGAGGACAAGGAAACCGAGTGGGGCGCGGCCGCATTCGGCATGACCGGGCTGGAGACGGCGCTGCGCGTCGTGCACGAGGCCATGGTCGGCACCGGCTTGCTCGACTGGGCCGCGGTAGCGGACCGGATGTCGGCCCGGCCGGCGGCGATCGGCCGCCTGGCCGCCCACGGCCACCCGCTGACGCCGGGATCGCCCGCGAACCTCGTCCTGTACGACCCGGCGGCCAGGGACGTGGTGGACCCGGCCGCGCACGCCTCCAAGAGCCGGAACACGCCGTTCGCCGGGATGATGCTGCCAGGCCGCGTGGTGGCAACCTTCCTGCGCGGCAGTCCCACGGTGCTCGACGGGAAGCTGGCGCGATGACCGGCCTGGCGCAGTCCGCCGCGGCCAGGCCGGCGATGCTGGTCCTCGAGGATGGCCGGACGTTCCGCGGCACCGCCTTCGGCGCCGACGGGGAGACTTTCGGCGAGATGGTCTTCAACACCGGCATGACCGGCTACCAGGAGACGCTCACCGACCCGTCCTACTGCCGCCAGATCGTGGCGATGACCGCGCCGCACATCGGCAATACCGGGGTCAACGGCGCCGATCCTGAGTCCCGGCGGATCTGGGTCAGCGGCTACGTGATCCGCGAGCCCGCCAGGATCGCGTCGAGCTGGCGGGCGGAGCGCAGCCTGGAGGATGAGCTCCGGGCCCAGGGCGTGACCGGAATCGCGATCAGCGGGACCCGCGCCCTCACCCGGCACCTGCGCGAACGCGGCGCCATGCGGGCCGCCATCGGCGCGGCGCAGGCAGATCCGGCGAGGCTGCTTGAGCGCGTGCTTGCCAGCCCGCCGATGACCGGCGCCGACCTGGCCCGCGAGGTCTCCACCCCGCGCGCCTACACCGTCGAGCCGCCGCCTGGCGTCCCGGTCAGGTTCACGGTGGCTGCCGTCGACCTCGGCATCAAGGCCGCGACCCCCCGCCGCCTGGCCAGGCTCGGCTGCCGGGTGCACGTGCTGCCCGCCACTTCCACGGCGGCTGAGATCCTCGCGATCAGCCCGGACGGGGCGTTCTTCTCGAACGGGCCCGGCGATCCGGCGGCAGCCGGCTACGCGACGGCGGCCATGCGCGGCGTCCTCGACGCGGGCCTCCCGGTATTCGGCATCTGCCTGGGCAGCCAGATTCTCGGCCGGGCTCTCGGCCTGGGCACCTACAAGCTGCGGTTCGGCCACCGGGGCATCAATCAGCCGGTCAGGGACCTGCGCACCGGACGGGTCCAGATCACCAGCCACAATCACGGTTTCGCCGTCGCGATGCCAGGGGCGGACCAGCCGCCAGAACCGGAGCCGGGACACCGGCCGGGGATGGCAGTCGGCGTCGGACCGCAGCAGCCGTTCGAGACTGCGTACGGCAGGGCAGAGATCAGCCATGTGAACCTCAACGATGGCGTGGTCGAGGGCCTGCGGCTGCTCACCGCGCCCGCCTTCGGCGTCCAGTACCACCCGGAGGCGGCGCCGGGGCCGCATGATGCGGCCGGCCTGTTCGGCGAGTTCTGCGAGCTGATGGAGCGTGCCCGGTGACGGCGCGGCCGCGGCCCATGATCCCGGGGATTTCTCAGTCGCTACGACTGAGAAATCCCCGGGATCATGGAGCCGGAGCTGGAGCCGGAGCTGGAGCCGGAGCTGGAGCCGGAGCTGGAGCCGGAGCCGGAGCCGGAGCCGGAGCCGGAGCCAGAGCCAGAGCCAGAGCTGGAGCCGAGGCCAGAGCCGGAGCCGGAGCCGGAGCAAGCGCGGGCGGGGGGTGGCCGTCATGCCGCGGCGCGCTGACCTGAGCTCGGTCCTGGTCATCGGATCCGGCCCGATCGTGATCGGCCAGGCCTGCGAGTTCGACTACTCCGGTACGCAAGCCTGCCGGGTGCTGCGCCAGGAGGGCCTGCGGGTCAGCCTGGTTAACTCCAACCCGGCGACGATCATGACAGACCCGGAGTTCGCCGATGCCACCTACGTGGAGCCGATCACCCTGGACGTGCTGGAGAAGGTGATCGCCAAGGAGCGCCCGGACGCCATCTTGCCCACGCTCGGCGGCCAGACCGCGCTGAACTTGGCCGTCGAGCTGCACGACGCCGGGATCCTCAGCCGCTACCAGGTCGAGCTGATCGGCGCCGACATCGACACGATCAGGGCCGGCGAGGACCGGCGGCGGTTCAAGGACCTCGTCACCGGGCTTGGCGCCGCGGTCCCGGACAGCCGCATCTGCCACGACCTTGACGAATGCTGGCGGGCCGCCGCCGAGCTCGGCTACCCGGTCGTGGTCAGGCCCTCGTTCACGCTGGGCGGGTCAGGCTCCGGCATCGCCCGCGGCGAGGCCGACTTGCGGCGGATGGCCGGCGCCGGGCTGGACGCGAGCCCGGTCACCGAGGTGCTGCTTGAGGAGTCGATCATCGGCTGGAAGGAGTTCGAGCTCGAGCTGATGCGCGACCGGGCCGACAACGTGGTGGTGGTCTGCTCGATCGAGAACATCGACCCGATGGGCGTGCACACCGGCGACTCGGTCACGGTCGCACCCGCGATGACCCTGACCGACCGCGAGTACCAGCAGATGCGCGACACGGCGATCGACGTGCTGCGCGCGGTCGGGGTGGACACCGGCGGCTGCAACATCCAGTTCGCCGTGCACCCGGCGACTGGCCGGCTCGTGGTGATCGAGATGAACCCGCGGGTGTCCCGGTCCTCGGCCCTGGCCTCGAAGGCGACCGGCTTCCCGATCGCGAAGATCGCCGCGCGGCTGGCGATCGGCTACACGCTGGACGAGATCCGCAATGACATCACCGGCGAGACGCCGGCCTGCTTCGAGCCCGCGCTCGACTACGTCGTCGTCAAGGTGCCGCGGTTCGCCTTCGAGAAGTTCCCCGGCGCTGACCCGGTGCTGACCACGCACATGAAGTCGGTCGGCGAGGCGATGGCCATCGGCCGGAGCTTCGCCGAGGCGCTGCAGAAGGCGCTGCGCTCGCTTGAGCACGCCGGGGCGCCGTTCCGCTGGGACGCGCCGGCGGGAGACAAGGCTGGCCTGCTCGCCCGCTGTGCCGTGCCGCATGACGGCAGGCTGACCACCGTGCACCAGGCGATCAGGGCCGGCGCCGGCGTGGCCGAGCTTGCCGCGGCAACTGGCATCGATCCGTGGTTCATCGACCAGGTCAAGGGCATTGAAGAACATGCGGAACGGATGGTCCGCGGCCGGTCACCCGGGCTGACCGCGGCCCACCTCCGGTCGGCCAAGGCCGCCGGGTTCTCCGACGCGCAGATCGCCCAGATCCGCGGCACGACCGAGGCCAGCATCCGCCGGCTCCGGCACGAGCTGAACGTCCGGCCGGTCTATCACATGGTCGACACGTGCGCGGCCGAGTTCGCCGCCCAGACCCCGTACCTGTACTCGACGTACGACGAGGAGACCGAGGTCCCGGCCGGCGCCAGGCCGAAGGTGATCATCCTCGGCAGCGGGCCGAACCGGATCGGCCAGGGCATCGAGTTCGACTACGCCTGCGTGCACGCCTCCTTCGCGCTGTCGGCGGCCGGCTACGAGACCGTGATGGTCAACTGCAACCCGGAGACCGTATCAACGGATTACGACACTTCCGGTCGGCTCTACTTCGAGCCGCTGACGCTGGAGGACGTCCTGGAGGTCGTGCACGCCGAGCAGCGCAGCGGCCCGCTGGCCGGGGTGATCGTGCAGCTCGGCGGGCAGACCCCGCTGGGCCTGGCCAGGGCGCTCGCCGCGGAGGGGGTGCCGGTGGTCGGCACCTCTGCCGACGCCATCCACCTGGCCGAGGACCGCGGCGAGTTCGGCGCGGTGCTGGCGGCGGCCGGGCTGCCCGCGCCGCGGTACGGGACCGCGAGATCGCACGAGGAGGCGCAGGCGGTCGCTGACGAGCTCGGCTACCCGGTCCTGGTGCGGCCCTCCTACGTGCTCGGCGGGCGCGGCATGGAGATCGTCTACGACGACGAGACGCTGGCGGCTTACGTGCAGCGGGCCGCCCAGGTGAGCCCCGAGCACCCGGTGCTGATCGACCGGTTCCTCGACGACGCCATCGAGATCGACGTCGACGCGCTGTATGACGGGACGGAGCTGTACCTCGGCGGCGTCATGGAGCACATCGAGGAGGCCGGTATCCATTCCGGTGACTCGGCCTGCGCGCTGCCGCCGATCACGCTCGGCCATGAGTACGTCGACCTGATCCGCGAGTCCACCGCGGCGATCGCGCGCGGCGTCGGCGTCCTCGGGCTGCTGAACGTGCAGTACGCGCTGGCGGGCGGCCAGCTGTACGTGCTGGAGGCGAACCCGCGGGCGTCACGGACGGTGCCCTTCGTCTCCAAGGCGACCGCGGTGCCGCTGGCCAAGGCCGCCGCCAGGATCATGCTCGGCGCGACGGTGGCCGGGCTGCGCGCCGAGGGCATGCTGCCCGCGGCGGGTGACGGCGGCACCCTGCCGCTTGACGCGCCGATCGCGGTCAAGGAGGCGGTGCTGCCATTCGGCCGGTTCAGGGACGCCGAAGGCCAGGGGGTGGACACCGTGCTGGGTCCCGAGATGCGGTCGACCGGCGAGGTGATGGGCATTGACGAGGTGTTCGGCACGGCCTACGCGAAGTCCCAGGCGGCTGCGTACGGGTCGCTCCCGGTCAAGGGCCGCGTCTTCGTCTCGGTGGCGAGCAAGGACAAGCGATCCATGGTATTCCCGGTGAAGCGGCTCGCTGACCTGGGCTTCGAGATCTGGGCAACGAGGGGAACCGGGGAGATTCTGCGGCGCAACGGCGTCCGTGCCACGATCGTCCGTAAGCACGGCGATGGCCGCGGCCCGGACGGCGAGCCAACCATCGTGGAACGGATCATGGCTGGCCAAGTGGATCTCATCATTAACACGCCGTTCGGCAGCCCGGGGCAGTCCGGGCCGCGGCTGGACGGCTACGAGATCCGGACCGCCGCGGTCCGCCGCGGCATCCCGTGCGTGACGACCGTGCAGGGGCTGGCAGCGGCCGTGCAGGGCATAGAGGCGATTACCCGGGGCGAGGTGGGAGTGCGGTCCCTGCAGGAACATGCGGCGCGATGGCGCGGTACCGCCGCGGCCCGGCCGGCCGACCCGGCCCGCCCGGCCTGGGGTGATGGCGCATGATGCCGCGGGACGGCGAGGCCGACGCGGGCCCGCTGCAGGTGCGGGGCACGGTGCTGACCGTTCGCCGGGTCGATGCCTATCACGCCATGACGGTGGTAGCGCCCGGCATCGCCGCGCGCTTCCGCCCCGGCCAGTTCGTCGCGGTGGCCGTCGGCGGCCCGGAAAGCGCGATGCTGCTCCGCCGCGCCTTCTCCATTCATGACGTCAGGCCCGACCACGGCGGCACGGTGGAATTCGTCTTCGCCGCGAACGGCCCGGGCACCCGCTGGCTGGCCGAGCGGCGGGCCAGGGACGTGCTCGATGTCACCGGGCCGCTCGGCCGGCCGTTCCCGGTTCCGCGCGACCGGGTCAGCTGCCTGCTGGTCGGCGGCGGTTACGGCAGCGCGCCGCTGTTCGCGCTCGCTGGCAAGCTCCGCGATCGCGGCTGCACGGTCGATTTCCTGCTTGGTGCAGCCAGCGGGGACCGCGTCTTCGGGGCGCTGACCGCGCGGCGGACCGGCCGGATAGCCACTATCACCACCGAGGACGGGTCGCTGGGCTCACGCGGCGTCGTGACCGGCATGCTCGGCCAGATGATCCACGACGGGCGGACGGACGTGATCTACGCATGCGGGCCGATGCCGATGCTGCGGCAGGTGACGTTGCTGGCCCGCCGCTATGACCTGCCGGTGCAGGCCGCGGTCGAGGAGGCGATGGCGTGCGGGATCGGGGTCTGCATGACCTGCGTGCTGCCCGTGGTCGGCACGGACGGCATCACCCGGATGGTCCGCTCGTGCGTGGACGGCCCGGTGTTCCGCGGCGAGCAGGTGCGCTGGGACGACGTGGGCACGATTCCCTTCGACGCGTTCGGCGCACCTGGCTGGGAGCCGAGGTCCGGCCGCCTCCCGGCCGGCGGCTCGGCGGCGCCCGCTGACTCGGCGGCGCCCGGCGGCTCGGCGGCGCCCGCTGGCTCAGTGCCGCCCGGCGCCCGGCCCGGATCAGCGGGCGGCGGCCGCGGCCGGCGGGAGTCCGGCGCTGCCGGGCACCGCGGGCGTTCGCGGGACCCGTCGGGGAGGCCGGGCGATGGCTACTGACCTTCGCACCAGGCTTGGCCACGTCGAGCTGCCGAACCCGGTTCTCACCGCTTCCGGCTGCGCGGGATCGGGCCGTGAGCTCGCGCAGTTCTTCGACGTGTCCAAGATCGGCGCGGTCGTCACCAAGTCGGTGATGCTCGCGCCGCGCGCGGGACGGCCGACGCCGCGGATGGCCGAGACGCCGAGCGGCATGCTCAACTCGATCGGCCTGCAGGGGCCGGGCATCGACGCCTTCCTGCAGCGGGACCTGCCGTGGCTGCTCTCGCGCGGCGCCCGGGCGGTGGTCTCGATCGCGGGCGGGACCGTGGATGAGTTCGCCGAGCTGGCCTCCCGGCTGTCCGCCGCGGCCGGGGTCACCGCGATCGAGGTCAATATCTCCTGCCCGAATGTCGAGCACCGGGGCCAGGTGTTCGCCTGCGACGCCGGCGCCTCGGCGGCCGTGATCGAGGCGGTCCGGGGGCGAGCGAGGTACGACATCCCGGTGTTCGCCAAGCTGTCGGCCGATGTCACCGACATCGTCGCGATCGCCAGGGCCTGCGTGGCCGCGGGCGCGGACGGGCTCTCGATGATCAATACGATGCTGGGCATGGCCATTGACACCGAGACGATGCGCCCGGTGCTGGCCGGCCTGACGGGCGGCCTGTCCGGGCCCGCGATCCGGCCGGTCGCGGTCCGCTGCGTCTGGCAGGTTCGCGAGGCACTGCCCGATGTGCCGATCATCGGAATGGGCGGGGTGCGGACGGGGAAGGACGCGCTTGAGCTGATCCTGGCCGGGGCCGGGATGGTCGCCGTCGGCACGACGATCTTCCATGACCCCTCGGCGTGTACCCGGATCCTGCGCGAGCTTGATGATGAGCTGGCGCGCCGCGGCATCGACCGGCTGTCCGAGGTCGTCGGGATGGCGCACGAGCCCCGGACGGCGACCGGGCGCAGGCTGGCCAGGAACATGCCGTGACGGGGCGCGATGACGCATCGCGGCCGCCGGGGGCACCGGCTGACGCCTGCCGGGAGTGCGGGCCGAGGCTCGCGGGAAGGTGCGGGCCGGGACCTGCGGGGAAGCGCGGGCCGGGACCTGCGGGGAAGCGCGGTCACGGCATGCCGGGAACGCGCAGCACGAGAAGGAGGAGTCCGTGGCCTACCGGGCACCCGTTGCCGTTGCCCTGGATGCGCCTGATCTGGAGACCGCGGCGCGCTGGGCGGGTCTCGTCACGCCCTACGTCAGCACGGTCAAGATCGGGCTTGAGCTTTACCTGCGCTACGGGCCGGAGGCGGTCGCGTCGATCCGGGGCGCCAGCGGCGTCCAGGTGTTCCTCGACCTGAAGCTGCACGACATCCCGGCGACGGTGGCGGGCGCGGCGCGCGCCGTGGCGCGGCTACGGCCGGGAATCCTCACGGTGCACGCTGCGGCCGGGACGGCCGTTATCCGCGCCGCGGTGCAGGCCGTCCCGGATACCAAGATCGCCGCCGTCACCGTGCTGACCTCCCTCGGCGACGATGACCTGGCCAGGATCGGGATGGCGGGCCCGACGCGGGATGCCGTGCGCCGCCTGGCCGTGCTGTCGGTGGCCGCCGGGGCCACCGGGCTGGTCTGCTCCCCGCGTGAGGTGGCCGACGTCCGGGCCGAGGTCGGGCCGGAGATCACCCTGATCACGCCCGGGATTCGCGCGACCGGCTCGGATGCCCAGGATCAGGCGAGAGTCGCGACGCCGGAAGAGGCGCTCGCCGCCGGTGCCGACCTTCTGGTCATCGGCCGGCCGATCACCGGCGCACCGGACCCTGGCTCGGCGGCGGCCGCGATCGGGGCTTCGCTGCGGCGGCTGGCCGCCGCCGGCTGAGTTCCTGCTAGTTTTTGGGCCGTACCGGATCCGGCAACAGCCACCCTGAGGCCAGGCACATGTGGTAGTCCATCTGACTACTTTCAGTATTGCCGCATGTGCGCAGAGTAGTATCGGATAAATTGTGGCATGACAAACGGGGGTTTGCATTGCCGTGACGAGCTGAACTCGCTAGTTTCCCCTCGCGGAGCGACTTTTTCGATACGAAACCCGAGGTGACCACGCGTGGCTCTTCCTCCACTCACCCCCGAGCAGCGGAACGCAGCCCTGGAGAAGGCTGCCAGGGCACGCAAGGAGCGTGCCGAGGTCAAGAACCGGCTCAAGCACGGTTCGACGACGCTGCCCCAGGTCCTCAAGGAGGGCCAGACCGATGATGTCGTCGGAAAGATGAAGGTCTCGGCGCTGCTCGAGTCCATGCCGGGCGTCGGCAAGGTGCGCGCCAGGCAGATCATGGAACGGCTCGGCATCGCGGAGTCGCGGCGTGTCCGCGGCCTCGGCGCCAACCAGCGGACTGCTCTCGAGAACGAGTTCGGCGGTGATATCTGACCGAGGTCAGGGAGCCCGGGGGCGGGGACGGGGGACGGAGGTCCGTGGCCGATCCGTCGGCTGACCGCGCGCGCGGCGCGGCCGTGGCCCAAGCCCTTGTCCCTGCTCGGCTCACCGTGCTCTCCGGGCCGTCCGGCGTCGGCAAGAGCACGGTCGTCGCCTGCCTGCGGCGGGCGGCCCCGCAGATCTGGCTTTCT
>DATGVY010000400.1:0-2986 GCA_035299845.1 Streptosporangiaceae bacterium | reverse complement strand
AGGCGCTCTGGCGGCCGGGTCGTGACCATCGGGCAGGACCTGCTGGGCGTGGACACGATCATGCCGGAGAATGCGGCAGGCGCGGCGGCGCTCGGCCGGGCCCTGGCCGGCCAGGGCCACCGCAGCTTCGCGGTGCTGGCCGGCCCGCGTGGCCTGCTGACCGCGCGGGACCGGCTGGCAGGCTTCGCGGCCGGCCTGCTGTCCTGGTCAGTGTCGCTGGATCCGCGCAGCGTCATCCACGGCGAGTTCAGCCGCGACGGCGGGTATGAGGCGATGAGCACGGTCCTGGCCAGTGGGGACCAGCTTCCGGGCTGCGTGTTCGCGGTGAACGACGTCATGGCGGTCGGCGCGCTCGCCCGGCTGCGGGCAGCCGGGCTGTCGGTTCCGGCTGACATCGCCGTGGCGGGCTTCGATGACATCGTCACCCTGCGCGATGTCTACCCGCCGCTGACCACGGTCCGGCTGCCGCTGACCAGGATGGGGGAGATGGCGGCCAGCCTGGTGCTAGGGGAGACTGACGGAGGCCGCCCCAGGGTCATCCCGGTACCCGGCGAGGTGGTCCTGCGGGAGAGCACCACCCCGGCGCCGCCCGCCTGACGGCACGCCGCCCGCCTGACAGCTGGCCCCGTTACGGCACGCCGGTCCTCCGACAGCTGCCCCGCTGACGGCACGCCGGTCCTGCGCAGACATCCGGCCGGCATGACGGCCCGCTGCCCTCTTGCGCGCTCCAGCCGGCCAGGGTACGTTCCCCTCAATGGGAAAGCGCTTGCCGAGCCGGCGGCAAGCCACGACGACATGCCGCACCGGCGCCCCTGCGCGACGTGCCGACGGTACTCAGCGACCGACCGAGCGGCGCGGGATGACGGTGAAGCCCGGGCCCGCGCCCCCTACCCCTACGGAGCCCGTTCTGAGTCCGAACTGAGTCCCTATTTGACCGGTCATGCTCTGGTGATGACCGGGCAGACGGGGAAAGATCACCTCAGAGCGCATCAAAGATGCACCGCCGGCCGGCCGACCCGCCGCCCGGCGCAGTCCGCCCGCCGCACGGCGGCCGACGACAGGAGCGGACATGAGCGAAGCGGCCTCCACGCCCTTCTCGGAGACCAAGGCGCAGGGCGAACCCGCTCCCGAGCGACTGCGCCGTGGCGCACTTGGCCTGGTGGATATCTCGGCATCCACGATGGCCAACATCGGCCCGGCCTACAGCTTCTTCTTCGGCTTCGGCTTCCTCGCGCTGACGGCTGGCGTGGCCGCGCCGCTCACGATCATCGCGGCCGGGATCGCGATCGCGCTGCTGGGTAACACCCTGGCGCAGTTCTCCCGGGCCCATCCGTCCACCGGCAGCTTCATCTCGTTCGTCGGCAAGACCTTCGGGCCGACCAGCGCGGTGACGACTGCCCTGCTGGCCGGGGCCGGGTACATCGTCGCCATCTCGTCCGTGCTGGCCGTATCCGGCGGCTTCCTGTCCCTGACGCTGGCCTACTACTTCAAGTGGAACATCCCGTGGGGAATCCTGGCCGTGCTGCTCACCGGGGGCGCGGTGCTGATGATGATCCGCGGGGTGGCGGTGTCGACCAAGCTGGCCGGGTTCTTCTTCGCGTTCGAGATGCTCGTGCTCGTCGTGGTGTCGGTCACGCTGCTGTTCAAGAACGGCGGCCACCTGAGCATCTCGCCGTTCGTCCCGAGCCACATCACGAACGGCTTCCGCGGCCTGGCGGCCGGCTTCCCGCTGGCCATCTACCTGTTCATCGGGTGGGAGAACTCGGCCGCGCTGGCCGAGGAGACCGGCAACCCGCGCCGCAATGTGCCCAGGGCCGTCTTCCTGTCCGTCGGGCTCATGCTAGTGAGCTATGTCCTGTTCGCCTATGCCACGGTCAGCGGCTTCAACGACAACGTGAAAACGCTGGGCGCGCAGCCGATCCCGTTCATCACGGTCGCGCACGGCGCGCTGGCCAGCTTCGCCTTCTTCGCCTACCTTGCTGGGCTGACCTCGACCCTGGGCGTCCTGATCGCGGCGGCGAACTCGCAGGCCAGGCTGATCTTCAACGCCGGGCGCGAGGGCCTGCTGCCCAGCTGGCTCGGCAAGGTAAACCCGACGCGCCGCACTCCGGTGAACGCCATCTTCGCCTTCGTCGGCCTGGCCGGCGGCATCATCATCGTCTGGGCGATCTTGCACCTGGCCGGGGGATCGGCAACCAGCGGCGGCATGAACCCGCTCAACTTCTTCTTCGAATCCTCGACGATGGGCACCATTCTGGTCCTAGTGGTGTACTTCCTGGCGAACCTCGCGCTGCCGTTCTACTACCGCAAGTACCGGCCTGAGGAGTTCAGCGTGGTCAAGCACCTGGTGCTGCCCATCCTCGGCATGGTCGCGATCGCTGTGCCGGTCTACTATCTCACCAAGCCAGGCCAGTTGGCGCCCTACGACTGGTTCCCGTACGCGGCCCTGGCCACCATCGTGGTCGCGGTGATCTACGCGGTCGCACTCAGACGCCGGGACCCGTCGGTGGGCGAGCGGGTCGGCTCGATCGTGGCCGACGAATGGGTCGCCGCAGAGTGACAGAGTCCCCGCGTCACGCCTGTGCCGTGCGTGACGCGGGGACGTGGTACCTGACCAGAGGAGATTGCCATGACTGACACTAAGGTGAGATCTGCTGCGGCCGGGGCGGCCACCCCGCCCGCGCAGCGGCGGGCGCACCCGCTGGACCCGGCCACGGCAGCGGAATTCACGGACGGGCGCCGGATCCTGGCCGGCGCTGGCCTGCTGACGGAGTCCGTCAGGTTCGCGTACTACGGGCTTGAGGAGCCGCCGAAGGACGACGTGCTTGCCTATCTGGCGGGCGGCGGGCCGGATGGAGCCGCGGACGAGACAGGCGCAGCGACGGCGGGGACGGGCCGGGCGGGCGCCCAGCCAGGCCACCCGCTGCCCGACCGCGCCTTGCCTGACCGCGCCTTGCCCGACCGCGCCTTGCCTGACCGCGCCTTG
>DATGVY010000399.1:0-5588 GCA_035299845.1 Streptosporangiaceae bacterium | reverse complement strand
ACGCGATGGTAGCGCCCTCGCTAGTGATGATCTGGTAGTTCAGCACGTAGGCAACGCCGGTCCCGAGGACTCCGAGGATCACTACGCCTGCCACGCTGACGGCGCTGACATGCGGCGTGCTGACGCCGGAGGCTGCCAGGGCGATGGCGAGCATGACCGCTGCGGCCAGGAGCTGGCATGCGGACAGCGTGACCGGGCTCATGCCCCGCTGGGCTAGGTAGCGGTCCATGTAGATGTAGCTGATGGCGTAGCTGGCCGATGCGGCCAGGCATTCGAGCGCACCGGCCGATGCCAGGCCGCCTGCTGAGTCCCAGGGTGAGAAGATCAGCAGCGCGCCGCCGAACCCGACGATCAGCCCGGCGCCCTGCCACGTGGTGACTGACCTCTGATGTCGCACGGCCAGGGCCTCATGGGCGAACCCGGCCTGCTCCGGGCCGAAGGGCCTGGCCGCCGGCCCCCGCGCAGATCTCCAGGCAGGTCAGCTCGGCTGCGAGTATGAGGGATCATCGACCGTAGCTCTTGCCGAGTGGCTCACCTGGACGTGCCGTCTGTCCCGCAGCGCCCTGCCAGCCAGCGCTCCACGTCCTCGCGTCGGTACCGCAGGTGGCGTCCGACCCTGTACGCCCTCGGGCCGCCGCCGCGCGAGTGCCACTGGTAGATCGTTTTCAACGGGACCTGCAGCTCGGATGCCAGCTGCTGTGGAGTGAGGAGCCTGTGCTCGCGTTCATCCGGAACCTGTATTGGCACTAGCACTCCTAAGATCGCATCTTTCTTGCTAATTTCGCAGTATACGCGTAACGTTGGCAGGGAGCAAGCACTGCTGGCAAGATGTGAGGGTGGCAGGAGCGAAATCGATGGGGCCGACGTCGGAGCGGCTGGCCGCGAACCTGGGCGAGGCCCGGCAGCTGAGAGATCTGACCACCGCCGCGCTGGCCGGCAGGCTCCGTGACCTCGGCCAGCCCGTCCACGACACCGCGATCACCAAGATCCAGAAGCTTGACCGGCGCGTTGACGTCGATGAGGTAGTCGCCCTGGCGGCGGCACTCAGGGTCACGGTGAACTGGCTGCTGCTACCGGAGACCGACCCCCCGGGACGGGCCGCAGCCCACGCGCTGACGCCGGCAGCCCCGCATGGCGGTCACACGGCCAACGAACTGTGGTCCTGGGCCACCGGGGAGGTCCCGCTGCCCGGACTGCCGCCGCCCTTCGCCGGCCCGCTCCCGCCAGCCCGGCAGGAAGCCGCCTTCCTGCTGCGCAACCGCCCGCAGCACTTCGCGCCCGTGCTGCTGAGCGACATCACGCCGGAGCAGGCGACGGCACGCACCGCGCTGGCGAAGGCACTCCACGAGATCATCCGCGGCGCCCGCCAGCAGGGCGTGAGCACCGCGGCGATTCACGACGCGGCCAACCAGGCGATCTACGCCGTGCTCATCGAGCCGGACATGGCTGAGGTCTCCGCCACGCTCGCCGGGCAAGCCGCCGCAGATCAGGTACCTGCACGGGAGGAGAAGTAATGGCCGTCTCCGACCGCTGGCACAAGAGGCGTCCCGCGCCCGGCGAGGCGCTCTGCGAACACGGGAAGGTGCCGACCGCCGATCACGGCCAGGGTGACCGCTGGCAGGCCCGCTGGCGTGACGACACCGGGCGCCAGTGCAAGCAGAACTTCGCCAAGCGCACCGATGCTGACGCGCATGACGCGCGTGTGCGGGCTAGCCTCACCGCGGGCACGTACGTGGATGCCGCCGCGGGCAAGGTGAGGTTCGCCGCCTACGCCGACCAGTGGCGCTGCATCCAGGTCCACCGCGAGCAGACCACGGCGCTGACGGAGCGGTCGCTGCGCCTGTACATCAACCCGGTCATCGGTGACTTGCCGCTCGCCGCGGTGCGCTCGGCGCACGTGCAGCAGCTCATTAAGCGGCTCACCGATGAGCTGGCCCCCTCGACCGTGGCGGTTGTGTACGGGTACGTGGCCAGCATCTTCAAGTCCGCCGTGCGTGACCGGCTGATCGGCCGCACCCCTTGCGACGGCATCCGACTGCCCGCCCTCCCCCGGCGCCACATGTTCATCCCGGATCCAGCCGCCGTCGAGACGGTCGCCGGATTCCTGCCCTGCCAATACCGGGTGATACCGCGGGCCGCAGCGCGCACCGGACTGCGCCCGTCCGAGATGCTCGGGCTCGAAGTTGAGTGCATTGACTTCCTGCGCCGCGAGGTCCACGTGCGCCAGCAGCTCGTCACCAGCCCGGCCGCTGGCAACGTTGCGTACCTGGCCGCGCCGAAGACCCCGCAGAGCGAGCGCACCGTGCCGGTCACCGCGGCGACCATCGATCTGTTCGCGGCGCACCTGGCCGAGTTCCCGCCCGCCGGTGTCGAGGTCGAGGACCGCACCGACCCGCGCAACCCGGTTCGCCGTGCCGCGCGTCTGGTGTTCGTGACCTCGCAGGGCCAGCCGGTCAAGCGCTCCACCTGGAGCGGTGTATGGAATCCCGCGGCGCGCAAGGCCGGTTTCCCGCCCCGCACCGGCCTGCACTGCTGCCGTCACCTGTTCGCCTCGGCGCTGATCCGGTTCGGTGAGTCAGTCAAGACCGTCCAGCATCTCATGGGGCACAGCTCGCCGACGGTGACGCTCAACGTCTACGCGCACCTGTGGCCGGACGCGGACGACCGGGCCCGCCTGGCGGTCGAGGCCGCGTTCACTGACGTGCGAGAGCCGACGGTGAGTGATCATGGCTGACATCAGCGGGCACCGGGGAGCATGGCAGGCGCGCTGGCGCGATCTGGACGGCCGTGAGTACGCGCTGATCCGCCAATACCAGCCGCCGTGGAACGCGTTTATACCGAGCATTGACCCGCCCCGGCCGTCGGCATGTGCCCTCGTTGTGCCTTCAAGCGGAGAAGAACAGCCGTGACCAGGTCATTCTCGGTACAGCCCGCGTTTCGCGATGTACTGCACGATCCCGTCCGGCACCAGGTACCAGATCGGCTCGCCGGTCCTGACGCGGTCCCGGCATGCGGTCGACGAGATTGTCAGCGCGGGAATCTCGATCAGGCTGACCCGCTCATCAGGCAGGCCAGCGCCGGACAGCCGGTGGCCGGGGCGGGTGCAGCCGACAAAGTGCGCCAGCTCGAAGAGCTCATCGGCGTCCCGCCAGGACATCAGCTGCTCCAGCGCGTCAGCGCCAGTGATGAAGAACAGCTCAGCCCCGGCACCGCGCACCGCATGCAGCTCGTGGAGGGTGTCGATGGTGTACGTCGGCCCCGGCCGGTCGATGTCCACCCGGCTGACCGAGAACCGCGGGTTGGACGCCGTCGCGATCACCGTCATCAGGTAGCGGTCCTCGGCTTCCGACACAAGCCGGCCGCCCTTCTGCCAGGGCTGGCCGGTCGGCACGAACACCACCTCGTCCAGCGAGAAAAAGTGCCCGACCTCGCTTGCCGCCACGAGATGGCCGTGATGAATCGGGTCGAAGGTGCCGCCCATTACGCCGATCCGCTTGGCGGGTGAACCCCCAGCTTCCATGTCGTGAGGGTAACGGGCGGCCACTGTGGCCCCGGCGAGCAGGCTCGCCAAAGAACGGCTCCGGAGGATCCCGCGCCAGGATCCGGCGGACTGTGGCGGTCCGCGCAAGGTTTGCCATAATGTACGCAGAATTCGCGCGCCGGTGACAGCCCCGAGGAACCCTTGGTGGACCTACGTCTTCCAGCGCCTGGGCGGACTCGAGATGGTGCCCCCTTGCAACGCTCGGGGTTCCGCGGGCGCGGGCGAAGCCCGGTGAGGTCGTTCTGTCGAGTTTCCCCGAGCGCAGGGACTGGGTTCAGTTCAGCGACGCCTACGGCGACCCGAGCTCGGGCGTCGCGCTGCCCAACCGCGACACCAGGCCCGCCGTCCCGGTATGCCGGGGCCGATCAGCTCAGGGCCGCGAGGCACTGCAGACCACCATCGCGAACTTCAAGGTGGCGCTGGGCGCCGCCGGGCTCGCCGACGGTTTCCTGAACGCGGTCAGTCCAGCTAGCTGCGGGCGCTTCGCCAACGAGTACTACGACAGCGACGAGGAACTGCTGTACGCCTGCGCGGATGCGATGCGCGAGAAGTACAAGGCGATCATCGACGCGGGACTGATCCTGCAGCTTGAGGTGCTTCTGGACTGCCCTCCGGGCGATGGCCCGCCACGATCCCGGCCTCGGCCACGATGGTAGTGGCGGTTATCCCGGCGAATCCGCTGCGCTCCAGCAGCACGGTCCAGGTCTCCATCGAGACCGGGCGCTCTTGCACCCGCAAAAGGTAGCGTGCCGCGTTCTTGGCGATCCGCCACCACCCGCCCGGGCCCTTCCTGGCCAGCGCCACGACCTTGGACTTGATGATCGCCCGGTCCCTGCTGGACGCCCCGCGGCCGAACATCATGCAGCGATCATGAGCCGCCCGCCGGGCCTGAGCCAGCCGAAGGCCGCCGATACCACGTGTGCTTTGTCGGCGTCACGCAGATGGTGCTGGGCGTAGCTGGAGACGACGAGGTCGACGCTCTCCGGCGGCAGCACAAGCTCCTCGACGGGCATGGCCACGCCATCCAGGCTGGTGACGCCGAGCCGCTCCGCCTCCGACAGCATCCGCCCGATCATGGCCGGGCTGACGTCCACAGCCAGCACCTGCGCGCCGCGGTTGGCCAGTGGCAGGCTGAGCTGCCCGGTCCCGCAGCCCAGGTCGACGACATGGTCAGCCGGCCCGGCATCGGCCCGGTCGAGGATGGCAGCGGTCACCTTGGTCAGCCCGGCCGATCCGTGCTGGTCCCAGCTAGCCACCCGGCCTGACCAGACGCGGCGCTGGCGGCGGACCGCATGCTGCGTCGCGAATCGGGCCAGGGCATGCCTGCCCGCGTCCTGTCCTTGCCCGGTGCCGGGCGCCGGAGTACCTTGCATCGTGCCTCGCACCGGATGCCTGCGCCCGGTGCCGAGCGCCGGCTTATTGCATGAATTCATTTATCCAGGCTATCCACGATTTCTCTCATCGCCTTCGCCAGCGCTTTCAGATCTGGTTAAGAATTCGAGCTTCATTAAGATTTCATGAAGAATAGGCCGACTACTCGGGATATTTCTTCCGGTAGCCCAGGGAGCGCGGCGAGAAGCCATGCTTTCTGCTGCCAAGGTGCCGATTCCCGGCCGGACCGGCAGGTAGCCTGCTGGCGTGAGCCGGAATGCTGATGCGCGTATGCCCGCCGGGGCGAGCCGCCACGCCGGCGCAAGCCCGCCCGCCGGGGTGAGCCGCCACGCCGGCGCAAGCCGCCACGCCGGCGCAAGCCCGCACGCCGGGGCGAGCCGCCACGCCGGGGCGAGCCGCCATGCCGGAGGGAGCCGCCACGCCGGGGCGGGCCGCCAGGGCCGGCTCACCGGAACACGTGGCCGGACGCGCGCCGCGCTGAGCGCCGTTGCCGTCGTCGTGCTCGCCGGAGGTGCTTTCCTCTTCGTCAGGACCGCGGCCGACGGCACTCCGGGGAACGCTGCCGGACCGCCGCAGGGATCGGGCACGACCGCGGGGTCCCCTTCGCCGCGGCCTCGTCCGGCGAAGCGGCTGCCGGTCGGCAGGATCGGCAGCT
>DATGVY010000398.1:0-44773 GCA_035299845.1 Streptosporangiaceae bacterium | reverse complement strand
ATACGAGCCTGTCAGCAGCTCTGCATACCGCGCCGCGAAGTCATCAGCCACGCACTGAACGTGTCACCTTCATCGCTTACCGTCAGGCGAACTGCCCCGAAGGGGCCATTCCTTCCGGGCGAAGTCCCGGACGGAACGTAGTCTTCTTGCCGTTGCGCGCGCCGGATTCAGATACGGTCGGGATTACTATCCCAAGATCAAACTAGAGCATCGGCGAGAAACAGGTGCCCATGGCGCGGGCGGCCGGAGACGCGGATACTGGGACCACCCCGGTCATCCTGCGATTGGCCCCGGGCGACCATTGCGCCGGCCACCGCGGCGGCGCAGGGCCGCCGGCGGGAACGAGACGGGCAGGCAACCGCTGGAGGCGCGGTGAGTGACGAGATCCCTTCGGCACCCGGCGGGTTCACCGTTGGCTCGAAGATTGCCGGCTACCGGCTGGAGGAGCAGATCGGCCACGGCGGGATGGCCGTTGTCTTCCGAGCGCACGACCCCCGGCTGGACCGGATGGTCGCACTCAAGATCCTGGCGCCCGAGCTTGCCCGCGACGACGCATTCCGGCAGCGGTTCATCCGCGAGTCGAGAGCGGCTGCGGCCGTCGACCACCCGCACATCATTCCCGTCTTCGAGGCCGGCGAGGCGGCCGGCGTGCTGTTCATCGCGATGCGCTACGTGCAGGGCAGGGACATCCGGACGCTGCTGGACGAGCAGGGCACGCTGCCCCCGGCCAGGGTAGTCAGCATCGTCACCCAGGTGGCCTCGGCGCTGGATGCCGCGCATGCGTACGGCCTCGTCCACCGGGACGTGAAGCCAGCCAACATGCTGCTCGACGCGACGGCGGGAAGCGGTCGGCCAGACCACGTCTACCTGTCCGACTTCGGGCTCAGCAAGCAGTCACTCTCGTCTTCCGGCCTCACCGGCACCGGCCAGTTCCTCGGCACCCTCGACTATGTCGCGCCGGAGCAGATAGAAGGCAAGGCGGTAGACGGCCGGACCGACCTGTACGCGCTGGCGGGCACCGCATTCGAGATGCTCGGCGGGGCGCCGCCGTTCAAGCGTGATCAGGGCCTGGCCATCCTCTGGGCGCAGATCTCCGAGCAGCCGCCACGCCTCACCCAGCGCCGTCCGGACCTCCCGCCAGCCATCGACCAGGTCATGACGAAGGCACTGGCCAAGGCCCCGGGCGACCGGTACGCCAACTGCCTGGACTTCTCCGCGGCGCTACGGGAGGCCTGCGGCCTCAGGCCAGAGGATTCCTCGGACCCGGGCCGCCAGCCGCCGCCCTTTCCTGGCGCTGCCGGGCGGCCCGCACGGCCGCGGCCGCCCACCGAGGTGGCCACGCCATCCAGCCCGCCCGCGGCAACCAGCCCGCCCGCGGCATCCGGCCCGGCCGCGGCGCCAGGCCCCGCTGCGTCGGCTCAGGCCCGGCCGGCCGGCTCGCCCGGTGCCGGCGGGCCGCCGACTGAGGCGGCTCCTATCGCCAGAGCCGTGGGCTCGACCTCGCCCGGGCTCACGCCGCCGTCGGCGGCAGTTGGCGGCTACGGTCCGCCGCCAGGCGCCACCGGGCCGGGTTACGGCCCGGTCCCTGGTTTCGGGCCGGCCCAGGGCTACGGCCCGCAGCCGGGCGACGGCAAGCCCGCCAGGCCATGGTGGCGGTCCCGCGGCGTGATGGCTGGTGCTGCTGCCGCCGTGGTCATCGTCATGATCGGCGGCGCCTACGTCCTGATCGGCGGTGCCGTCGGCGGTGCTGGCCTCACCGGTGGCGGAAACCGCGGCGGCGGTACCCCGGCGGCCGCGCCGAAGATCCCGGGGTGCACCACGGCAGTAGCATCGGCCAAGACGCTGAACAAGATCACGAGTTCCTCGCTCAGCCTCACCGGGCATCCCTTCGCCGTTCAGGCGACGCCTGACGGCAGCTATACATTCGTGACGTTCGGCGACTCCCTCGCGGTGCTCAAGAATGGCGGCGGGCCGGCCCCCAAGCTGGTCCACACCCTCTCGGTGCCAGGCGCGAGCAAGGGCGAGGCGTTCACCAGGGACGGGAAGTACCTGATCCTGGCGGCCGGCAGCGGCGCCAAGGTAATCAACGTCGCGGCCGCCGAGCAGGGCAGCGTCGTTGTGGCCGGGACGCTCAATAGCCCGGCCGGCCGCGGCGCCGTCCAGGTCGATGTGTCCAGCAATGACAAGTTCGCCTTCGTGACGCTGCAGAGCAGCGGCGGCGTCGCGGTCTTCAACCTGCAGCAGGCCCTGGCCAGCAACTTCACCCAGCCCAGCTACGTCGGGATGATCCCTACCGGGGACGAGCCGGTGGGCATCGCTGCGTCGCCCGACGGCAAATGGCTGTATGTGACCAGCATGCGGAAGGTCAACGCCGTCAATCCCAGCAAGGGGTTCGTGAGCGTCGTCAACCTCCGCAAGGCCGAGCGCAAGCCGGCCAAGTCGGTGGTCAGCAACGTCACCGCCGGCTGCAGCCCGGTTCGCGTGATCACCTCCAAGGACGGCAGCGTGGTGTGGGTCACCGCCCGGGAGAGCAACGCGCTGCTCGGGTTCTCAGCGGCGAAAATGCCCAAGGATCCTACGCACTCGCTGATCGCCAGGGTAGACGTGGGCGAGGGGCCGATCGGCCTGACCTTCGTCGCGCACGGGAGGCGGATCGTCGTGGCCGATTCCAACCTGAAGAATGTCCTTGGCGCGAGCCCGTTCCTCAGCCTGGTCAGCACCACCCAGGCGCTGGCCCACCAGCCCGCGCTGCTGGGCCAGATCAAGACGGGTACATTGCCGCGCCAGCTCACGGCGGAAGGGAAGACGCTGCTCGTGACCAACTACGGCTCAGGCCAGCTCCAGGCCATAACCATCGCCCACCTGCCATGAGCACCTATCAAGCCCCGCCGGGGCAGGGCCGGCGGCGCGGCCACGGACTCAGGAACACGATCATCGTGCTGGTCGCCCTGCTCATCGTCCTCGTCGGCATCGACCGCCTGGCGGTGTTCTATGTGCAGGGCAGGATCGCCTCCCAGATCCAGAAGCAGGGCTTCCCCAGCAAGCCGACCGTGTCCATCAAGGGCTTCCCGTTCCTGACCCAGGTGGTCAGCCGCAGCTTCCAAGATGTCCAGATCAGCTCCAGCCGGGTGAAGGAGGGGCCGGTCGAGATCAAGAGCATCAACGCCAATCTCAGCGACGTCAAGATGAACTCCGGCTTCAGCGGCGGCACGGTCGGCCACCTCACCGGCGCCGGGGTGATTACCTTCGCCGGCCTGTCGAACGCGCTCGGATCGCTGGTCGGCGGGCCCGTCGCCTCGCTCGTCGGCGGGGCTGGGCTGAAGCTGAAGCCGGTCGGCAGCGATGAGGTCAGGGCGTCCATCAACCTGCTGGTCAGCAGCGGCTCGGCGACCTGGCGGGTCACCAGGGTCAACGCCACCAAGATCAGGGTGCACCTGGTCAGTAGCCACGGGCTTCCGGCCGGCCTGCTCAGCTCGGTGCAGAACATGTCGGTGCCGATTCCCAAGCTGCCGCTCGGGATGAAGATCCAGAGCGTGGCGGTCACCGCGGCCGGCATCAGCATCCGCGTGATCGGCAACAACGTCGCATTCGGCAGCTAGGCAGCCAGCCGGTCATTGCCCAGCGGCCAGCCACCGGCCGCGGCGTCCGGATACGGCGCCGAGCAGGGCTCAGCCGAACCGGCCATGCACGTAGTCGGCGGTCCGGGGGTCGGCCGGCGCGTCGAATAGCTGCTGGGTCGGCCCGGACTCCACGATGAGGCCGGGGGTGTCCTCGCTGGCCAGGAAGAAGGCGCAGCGGCGGGAGACGCGCTGTGCCTGCTGCATTACGCCGACACCGTTGTTATGCCGAAGGGAGTCGCTGCTGACTTGCCGGGAGGAGTTGTACTCATCCACCGGGCAGGCCAGCCGGACCCCGAATGCGACCTCGATCTCGACGGCCTTGCAGACCTCCAGGAACCGGTGGAAGCCTTGAACGCCTGCAGGTAGTTGCGGGCAGGTCGACGTCGCCCGGCCAGTGCGGGCCAGGTCGCCCACGACCCGGTCGACATCCTCGGCTGTGACCTCCCACGCCGGCCTGCCCAGCGCCTCCAGCATGCGCTCCAGCACCCCGATGTCGTTATCGATCGTGCTGGCCGCGAACCCCTGGGCAGCCCACGAGGCGACGAACGCCTCCATGCACTCGGACTGGAACACCAGCGGGTCAGCCGACAGCCCGGCCGGGACGAGCAGGCCCTCACAAGACGAAGCCGGGCATCTGCCACGCGCACACCTTCTTCGCACCAGCGATCTCAAGGCAGCACCTGGAAGATCAATGCCTCACCATGAATACCACAAGTCACGCCAGGCGCGCATAACCTCAGGCACCAGCAGGAACAGACCCAAACGAACCTGTGGGAGTCCCACAACCCTCCCCGTCGCCGTGCTCCCCGGCCCACAGGCCCAGCACGTCGCGCTCGCCGTCCACGGTGACGCCCAGGGCGAGGTAGATGGGCCGGCTTGCGACCTGGCCCTCGCGGATCTTCACCTGGATCGCGTCGATGAAGACCCCAGCGTAAACCGTGTCGAGAGGACGGCTCTGCCATTCCGCCAGGCCCTCCATAACCCGGTCGGTAATCGCCGTGATCGTCTGCTTCGAGACCTCCGCGCCGTACACTTCGGCCGGGTGCGCGCAGATCTCCCCGTGCGTCAGCCCTTTGGCCGACACGGAAATGACCAGCTCGTCGACTCCGGTCAGCCGCCGCTGCCTTTTGGTGACGATTTTCGGCTCGAAACTGGAATCGCGGTCCCGCGGCACGGTGATTACTGCCGGCCCGGCCTCGGTGATCACGGTCTTGGCGCGATGGCCGTTGCGGGAATTCCCGCCATTCCGGCCCGCCGGGTCGTGCCTGGCGTAGCCGAGGTGATCGTCCAGCTCGCCCTCCAGGGCGCCCTCGACCACCATCTTCGTCAGCTTCCCGAGCAGCCCGCCCTCGCCGGTCAGCCGCAGCCCGCCCTCGCGCGCCCGCTCGGTAAGCTCCCGCAGCAGCTGCTCATCGGCCGCCGGCAGCTCTGCCGGCTCCTGGCCCTGGCTGGTCGTCACGTCAGTCACTGGTGTCTCCTCCGTCTCGGGGGTTACACCGTTGAAATAACTGGCATGGAAATCCGCGCTAGCGCGGGTGGGCGCGCTTGGTCCTGCCACCCGCGAGGTCAACGAGGGATCGCGCTGCTCATGACAGGTTCAGCTGTCCCGGTAGATGATCAGGGGCGGCACCATACCGGAATACGGGTTAGCACCGCATCGAGCTATCTGGCGGTTGCAGTAAACCATGCTTGTAACTCACGCGTCATAGTGTCGTCATACAAAATTTACCTTGAATATAGACTAAGTAGTGCTGAAGCCGAATAATCGGTGCTACCGGGCGGCTGGGGGCAGCAGCCGCCGGGGGCTGCGTGGTCCGGCGACGGCGGGGGAGGTGGCGCGTGTCTGAGATCGAATCCCAGGACTCGCCCGGCATTGCTCAGTGGCTGCGGGAGACGTGCCACGATATGCGGCAGCCGGTGGCCGGCGTGCTCGCGCTCGCAGGGGCCGTGCTGGCCGCGCCCGAGCTCTCAATCGCAGCGCGGAGGCGCTTGGAACAGATCGTCGAGCAGGCCGAATGGCTGGCAGACATGATCCAGCATGGGCTGCTATGCGAGTCGGGTGAGGCGGCGCCGCATCAGAGTGACGCGATACGGATTGCCAGCGAGGCTGCCGCGGCAGAGCGCCTAACCTGGCCAGGCGAGATAAACCTGGTCCGGCCTGCTGAGCCAGTCCGCATCGCTGTCCACCCGGTGGCCCTGCGGCGCATTGTCGCGAACCTGCTCAGCAACGCGACGCGGGCGGCCGGACCAGCCGGCATGGTGATGATCGAGGTCGGGTCCCATGGGGGCCTCGCCCTGCTGATGGTCGATGACAGCGGCCCGGGCTTCGGGCAGATACAGGCAGGACTCGGCCTTGGCTTGCCGGCCGTGGCCCGAAGCGTGATCAAGTACGGAGGAAGGCTGGAATGCGGCCGCGGTCCCCTGGGCGGAGCACGCGTCAAGCTGTTGTTGCCGCTGGCGCCCAGCCAGCCGCCGGGCACCAGACAACGCGACTCGTTCGGTCTGACGCAATCCCCGCCGCGCACGCCTGCGTGCTGGCAGGAGGCCGCTACCGGAGTCGGCGATGACGCCGCATCCTGCTAGGGCTAGAACGTTGGTGAGAGCGACCAGAACGCTAGCCAGATCGGGGACACTCCGGAGGTCATTACCATGAGCGCGGGGCTGTTCGATTCGGTGGCGTCTCGCCGGCCCGCGGTCGGCTATCGAGGTTTCTTCAGGTCCGTCGTCGCCTACTGCGCTGGCGCGATGGGGGATACGCGCGCCGCCGTGCTCCCGACGGCGGTGGTCTCGGGTGCCATCACCGTCGCCTCCGTGCTGGTCCCGCAACTACAGGTCGGCTACCGACGGTCGGCGCTGCACGTGGCGCTCGAGACCGCGGCGTCGCTCATTGCACTGCTCGCTGGTTTCCTCGTCTTCGGTCGGCTCCAGCGGCGCAGCCGGTTGAACGAGTTGGCGTTGGCCTGTGCGCTCGCGGTGCTTGCGCTGTCGAACTTGTTCTTCGTGACGATTCCGACGCTTGCCGGACAGGTGCCGAACGCTCTCACGGTCTGGTCGGCGCTCCTCGGCCGGTTGCTTGGCGCTCTCCTCTTTGCGCTGGCTGCCTTCCTGCCACGTCGCCGATCGCGGCGGTCGCGGCGTTTGATGGCCGCGGGCGGCGCCGGCGTGACCGCAGCCGTGCTGCTGATTGCTGTTTTCGTACGTGCGTTCGCCGGTCCACTGCCGCTCGGCCTCACCGCTACCGTTCCGCCAGGGCCGTCGACACTGCCCGATCCTCGCGCCAACTCGGCCCTCGTCACACTGCAGCTCGTGATGGCGGTGCTGTACGGCCTTGCCGCGGTCGGGTTCCTGCTCCGCTCGCGGCGGCTCGCTGACGAGTTTTTCGGGTGGCTCGCGATCGCCGCTGTCCTGGCCGCCGCCTCGCATGTCAATTACGTAATGTATCCATCGCAATACTCACAGTGGGTCTATACCGGGGATGGCTTCCGACTGGCGGCCTACATGGTTCTGCTCGCAGGGTCCATGCGGGAGATCCGGTCATACTGGGGAGCACTGTCGGATGCGGCCGTGCTGGATGAGCGACGGCGAATCGCGCGCGACCTGCACGACGGACTGGCGCAGGAGCTGGCCTTTCTCGCCCGCAACCTTGCGGTGCTCGAGGGAGAGGCCGACGAGGATGTGCTGAGGCGCCTGCGGAGTGCTGTGGAGAGGGCGCAGTTCGAGTCCCGGCAGGCCATTAACACCCTCGCGGCGCCCAGCACGCAAACCTTCGAGGCCCCGCTGGCGGAAGCGGCCGCCGCGATCGCGGAACGCTTTCATCTGGATCTGGAACTCGATCTCATCACCGAGGTCCGGCTGTCCTCAGCCCGAGCAGAGGCGCTGGTGCGGATCGCCTGCGAGGCGATCACCAACGTTGCTCGCCACAGCGGCGCGAGCCGGGTGAGCCTCAGCCTCGTGCGCGACGGTTCCCGCGTGCGGCTACGGGTCAGCGACGCCGGGCGGGGTTTCAACACCGCCGCGCCGGGCGGCGGCTTCGGGCTCATCTCGATGCGCGAGCGGGCCCGATCGATCGGCGGTGACTTGCGGATCTCCTCGGCTCCCGGACGGGGCAGCCAGGTGGAGGTCGCTGTTTGAGCGGAATGGCGGAGCGGCGACGGGTGCTCATTGCCGACGACCATGCACCTACCCGCGAAGACGTGTGGCGCGCACTCGAGGGGGACGTGCGGTTCGAGGTCTGCGCGACGGCGGCGGATGCCGCCGAGGCCGTCAACGCTGCCGTGCGCGAGCGGCCCGACGTTTGCCTGCTCGATATCCGGATGCCGGGCAGCGGCCTGGCCGCTGCGTGGGAGATCACGGCCAGGCTGCCGCAGGCGAAGATCGTGATGCTCACCGTTTCCGACGCGGACGCCGACCTCTTCGCCGCGCTGCGGGCGGGCGCCGCCGGGTACCTGCTGAAGACGATGAACCTGAAGCGACTCCCTGATGCGCTTGACAGCGTCTGCGCAGGCGCGGCGGCCATGCCGCCAGAACTCGTGGCGCGTGTGCTCGAGCGCTTCCACGGGCGGGAGCCGCGCTGGCGGCAGCCCGTCACTGACGAGTTTCTCGAACGGCACCTGACGAGCCGCGAATGGGAGGTGCTCGAACTGCTCGCACGAGGATGGTCAACTGCCAAGATCGCCCAGCGGCTCGTGCTGTCCTCCAGCGCAGTGCGGGTGCACATCGCCGCCATCGTGCGCAAGCTCGATGTCGCCGATCGCACCGCCGCGGTCGCGCTCTTCCGGCGGCGTTCCGGACCCTGAGCGGATGGCTGGTTGCAGTTCCCTGCAGCAAGTCCCGGGCTCGTCGCCGCGGTCCGCGACGAAGACGCCGCGTCGCCCGCCGCCCGCGCCAGAGCCGACGGTTACCGGGCCAACGACCTCCATCCCCGCGGGCCGCCGCAGGTCGTCCTCGCGGTCGCCGATGCCGGGATCCGCCCACCCCCGGCGGCTGCGGCACTCGCTGGGGTCGCCCGGTCCGGCGGGCCAGCTGTGCGCTCAGAAACCTGAGCGCCCAATCACCGCCGACTCCCTTGTCGGCCAGCGGCGTTACGGCCAGTCTTAGCAGTATCCGCAGAACCAGAGGGAGCGAACTTATGTTTGAGTACTGGTGGGTCGGCGAATGCCCCCCAGGCATGAGCCGTCAGCGACTTGGCCAGCGACCTGCCTAGGTCAGCCCGACCCGCGGCGTCCGGCTCCTGTTGCCGGTTGCTGACCTTGAGTCGCCCGCTCGTGGGAAGCGGGCAGCTCAAGGGGATCCATGGGCTTCGATCGCCCCAGAGCGCGAACGGCTGGCCTGCTCCCGCGGTGCGTTCGGGGTCGGTGTTGGGGGGGCAGGAACGGGGGCAAAATGTGCGTGCTGGGAAATTGGATCGAGTTTCGCCGCGCGATCCTCAACCTGCTGAGCAACCGACCCGGGCGGCGGGACCGGAAGGGAGGGTGGTCGTCGAGTTGCGCCGCGTCGCCGATTGCGTCTTGTTGACGGTCGACGACGCCGGAGCTGGCTTGGGGCTGATCCGCCGAGGTGTCGGCCTTGGTCCGCGGGCCGTGGCACGAAGTCTGAAGAGTTACGTGAGTACAGCCGCAGCCAGATGGAAGGCGTGCGGGCGATTGTCGCGCTGCAGTCCGTCGACAGCTGAATGTGAGGTGCAATGATGCGTCTCGTACTCTGCGATGATCAGAGGATTCTGGTTGAATCGCTCGAGGTTGCCCTCCAGGCGCGGGGCCACGATGTCCTCGCGGCGACGACGACGCCGGAGGAATGTCTGAGAGCGGTCGCCAAGGCCCACCCGGACGTGTGCCTGCTGGACCTCTACTTACCGGGGCGAGAGGACGGCCTGGAGACGGCGCGAGCTATCCAGACGAGTCACCCCGATACGCAGGTTCTCATCCTGTCGGGCGTGGCAGATCCGCGGCTCCTCTCCAAGGTGATCGATCTCGGCGTCGCCGGGATCATCCGCAAGGACCAGACCGTCGACAAGATCGCGGCCGCGCTCCTGCAGGCAGCCACCGGCGGGTTTGTATTCCAGACCGACTTGGTCCGAAATGTCGTACGACACCTGACCTCGCAGCCGCGCAAGGAACCGTGGGACTACCTCACCGTCCGGGAACTGGAGGTGCTCCGCCGAATCGTCGCCGGCGAAAGCACCAAGCAGATGGCGCGGTCGATGCAGATCGCGGCTAGCACGGTTCGAACCTATGCACAGAACGCGCTAACCAAGCTCGGCGCCCACTCGCGGCTCGAGGCGTCGGCTATCGCAGTCCGGGCTCAACTGGTGGACGTGGTTCCGCACGATGCGTGCTCTCCTACATAAATCGTAGAAATCCACGCACATCCTGAGGTGCCGCCACCCCCGCAGGAAGGTCACGCTGTCGGCATGACCCAGATCAGCGTGGCTGTGGTCGACGGCCAGCGTACTTTCGCCGACGCCCTCGCTTCCCGACTCGCAGCTGAGCCCGGCTTGCTGCTCGTAGCGGCCGCAGAGTCAGCGGCGGCTGCGCGCAGGTTGCTCGTTGGTCGACACGTCGACGTCGTGCTGCTTGACAGCGAATTGACGGAGTGTCTCCACCTCGCCGACGAGTTGGCCCGCATCTGCGCCACCACCCCACAGCCCGTCCGGGTGATCATGCTGGGAACGGTGCCAGAGGCCACGCGTATCGTGGAGGCGCTCCGCACCGGGATCGCCGGATGGGTACCAAAGGAGGAGTCGATCGAGCAGCTGCTGGGCGTTATCCGGGGCGTGATGCGCGACGAAACATGGTTCCCGGCAGCGGCGGTGGGCCCCGTCCTGCGGCTGCTCCTCTACGAGCGCGACGAGCGGCAGGCATCCTTGAAGCAGCCGCTCGGGAGCCTCACTCCTCGCGAGCGAGAGGTGCTCTCATATCTGGCCGAAGGCATCGGCCGACGTGAAGTCGCTGAGCGTATGCACCTGTCCGCTAATACGGTCCGCAGCCACCTGCAAAACCTGATGGCGAAGCTGGGGGTCCACACCACTCTGGAGGCCGTCGCCCTCGCCCGCCGAGCACAGCTGCGTGAAGGGCGTCCCAGGATGGCATCCTGGTCCTAGATGGGCACTCTGCGGTCGGTATGCGGCTCCGCGGTGCCGGTCCAGTGGAACAGCCGCGCGCCAGCGTCAGGCGCCTCGCCTACCGTGATCTCAATCCATGTCCTGCGGGCCCGGGCGCTGCCCCAGGTCATCCTCGACCAGGTGCCACTGTTGAGATACCACGCATTCGTCCCCAGCGGCAATCGCATCGCGGCGTGCGTGTGGCCGAACGCGTAGAACGGCACGGCAAGCTGGTTGCGGGCCAGCAGGTCGTGTACGGCGGCAGCGGCGGTGGGCAGGTAACCGCGGCGGTCGCCGCGCCGCAGTCGCGTGCTGACCAGCCGCCACCCGACTCCAAACGGCGAGAAGCTGGCCAGCTGGTGCAACTCCGCCAAGACGCCCTCCGGGAGTCCGATCTCGTCCGCGTGCGTCGGAGCCAGCCCGGCGAGGTACTCGGCGCGCCCCCTGGCCGAGGGGCGACCGCGTAGCCCTGTCATGGCATCCCGCCACAAATGGCTAGGGCTCGCAGGAAAGCGCCGTAGGTCACCGAGCCATGCCGCGGGTGGCCGCTCGAGGCGTCCGTCGTTCTTCGCATACGGGTACAGCGGGCGAACGAACGTGTTGATGTCGTGGTGATGATGACCGTGCTCGGCGTAGAGCAACCCGGGGATGTACAGAATCCATGAGTGAAAGCTGACCTGTGCCCCGAGTAGCGCGCACAGCCGTTCCCGTACCGCTGGCCGAATGAGCTCAGCGTCGTGATTTCCGGACACGAAGTCGACATGCACTCCTGCGGCGAGCGCAGCCGACAGGGCCTTGACCACGGTGGGGTGGGCTGCGGCGATTCGGTCAAGCTGGGCGACCGCCTCGGCGTCGCAGCGGGCGAACAGGCCGGTACGCGCACCGGTCACCGGAACCCGCAGGAAATCGAAGGCATCGCCGAGGAACACCAGCCGGCACCCCCGGCGCTGACTGAGCCAGCGTAGGAAGTCGCTGAAGGCCTGGTCGTCGGTGAACTCGTCGCTGAATCCTGGACCCCAGGCCTCAGCCGGAATGCCTCCACCGAGGTGGAGGTCGCTGGTGATGACGAGCGTGGATTCGCTCACCGTAGCGTCAGCAGCAGCAGGTTCAGCAGGAAGTGGGCCGCCACGGCCCCGCCCAGGTAGCGAGTCCGGTAGACGACCACGCTGGTCACCGTCGACAGGGCGATGACCGGCACGGCCGCTATCGGGCCCATCCAGGCCACCGAGACGTATGCGGACGCGAGGAAGGAGAATGCGATCCCCGCCGGGCCGGCGGCGTTGACCGCGAACGACTGCAGGACGCCGCGCCAGGCCAGTTCTTCCGCCGCGCCGGCCAGCGCGAACAGCGCTGCCCCGACCCACTTCGCCGCGTCCTGGTGCACCAGCACATGCGGGCCAGCATAGGGAACGATAACGGCGCCAAGCACGCCGAGCCCGGCACCCGTCACCAGCACGGCCGCCTGGACGGCGCGCGGCCGTCGGCCGCCGGGCGGGGGCAGCACCAGTGGGCGCGGCCCCGGGATCCAGCGGGCCCGGTAGGCGTACCCCCCGGTCACGCCGATGGGCAGCACCCACAGAGCATTCGGGTAGAGCCGCAGGAAGGTCAGCGTGGGCGCGCTGAGCACGAGCAGCCGTTCCAGCGGGACCAGGCTGGCCGCCGCGATGAGTACTGTCAGCGCCGAATTAGCGGTTCCCCGCGCGCCGACCCCCCGCGCGCCGACCAGTGCGGCCACATGGACGATCGCGAGGAAGACCACGGCGAAGCAGACGGCGCCCCAGAACTGGCCGGCCAGGCGGTAGACCGCCTCTGCGCCGGCCAGGGCGGTCGCGAAGGCCAGGCCCTCCAGGGCAAGGCTGGCCCGCTCCGTCCGGCGCGGTCGTACGAGCGTTGTGGGTACCGTCATGGCGCTCACCCGAGCACGGTGACGGCGCGGAGGCCGACGAAGATCAGGAACAGGGACATCAGCGGGACGATGGCGAGATCGATCACATGGTGCGCCGTCGCCCTCGGCGTTCCCGGCCTGGTGCGGATCATCTCCCGCTCCACGAGCAGGACAAGTAACGCGGCGATCGGCACGAAGTAGACGGGAGTGATTTCCCTGAGCTGCAGCGGATTGCTCGCTAGCAGATAGCTCATGCCTCCCCCTTCACGTCAGTACGAGAGCGGAGGTGGGACCAGGCAAGCCCGATCAGGCACAGCCCGAGCAGCAGGCCGAACTCCGCCTTGGTGGACCAGACACCCCCGTAGAACAGGGCGACCGAGGTGAGCGTCACGAGCGCCAGGCTCAGCGGCGCCACCACGCCCAGTTCGACCAGGCGGTCTCGCAGGCCGAGCACGCCGACCAGGCTCACACCCGGACAGACGAGCACGAACCAGAGGGCCAGGATCGTGCGCCAGGGGGCGCCGATCCCGGTGGCTATCACCGTTACCAGGGCGGTCCCGGAGGCGAGGACTATTCCGGGCCGCAGCCATCTATCGTGCATGCCTCAACTCCGGCCGTCGTGGCTGAGCCAGTGCGGGATGCCGCTGGTAGAGCTGTCGTACGTAGACCTGCGCGCTGGTACTGGCGTAAACGAGCCGGAACCGCGGCGATTTCGACAGCAGGTGCTCGAATTTGTCGATGTAGCTCAGCGAGAGCACGCCGCCGAAGATCTGGGCGTACACGTGCTGCGAGCGGGTCAAGATCACGAATCCGGCTGGGTGCCCGGGGAACGGCCGGAGCGCGCGGGTGACCAGGGCCAGCGCCTGAGCGGGCGAGGGCGAGTTCGGCTGGCCGAGCATTGACTCGACCGACAGGTACTTGTGCTGGTCGTATCCCTGGTATTTCCACGGCAGGTACGGCTGCTCGACCGCGAACGTGGAACCTGGCAGCGCCTGCGCGTATAGGAAGCTGAACGCGGCCCGGTCACTCGGGGTGAAGTAATCCGCGCGCTCGTTCCCGTACCGCGCCAGTAGGCAGCCGGCCAGCAGGACGGTGATGGGCAGGCCGAGGGCGGTGACGGTGGCGCTGCCGCGCAGCGCGACGGGCAGGCGAGCGCGCAGCCTGCGGCCCGGCACCCGGTTCACCCGGAGAGCGGCTGCTGCGAAGAATGCCACGAAGGGCAGCATGAAGAAGTAGATGCGCAACAGCATCTCGCCGCCGTACACCTGCATGCCGAACATCAGCAGCGGCGCGAGGCACAGTGCGGCGGCCGCTTGGTCGGCATAGCCGGCCCGGAACCGGCGGATGCCGCCGAGCAGCGCGAGCAGCCACAGCATCCCGCTGAGCAGCAGCCGCTCCCGGACCACGATCAGGTGCTGCGGGCTGCCGGTGAGCCGCGCGGTGACGTTGGCCGAGGTGGCCCTGGTCAGGTCGCCAAGGCTGCCGACCATCTGGCCGAAATGCCCGGAGATGTAGCCATGCGCGACGAAGGTAACCCACAGCGCGACGATGACCGCCATCAGCAGCGGCAGCCCACGTGCGGTGCACTGGCCGATGGCGACGAGCGCCACCACGCTGATCAGGATCGCGAACGGCGTGAGCTGGTGGCTCGCTACGGTGGCGGTGTAGAGCAGCACCACCAGCGCCACCACGGCCGCGGTCGTCCAGCGGGAGACCACGGGAACCGGAACGTCAGCCATGCGTACCCGGAGCAGCGCCCGCAGCTTGCGCCCCCACCGGCCGCCTGCGTCGGGGTCGCTATCGCGGGGGCGGAGATACGTGAGCAGCAGTGCCAGGATCGTCAGGTAGAGGAGATAGGTGAAGGCCTGCGGCGACAGGTAATCCTGCTCGATCCAGTTCGCCGCGTAGAAGATCCATATGGTGGCCCACGCCAGCCGCGGATCCCGCGTCAGCGCCCGCGTCAGGAGCAGCAGCGGTGCCAGGTACAGCAGGTTGAAGGCGACGGTCGCCCAGGTGGCGAAGGTGAGCGCGCTCGATGCCCCGCCGAGCTTGACCAGCGTGGCCATGCCCATGAAGAAGCCGGGCCAGCTGAAGTAGGCGTCGATCTTGGTGTTGACGATCCTGGTCCGGATCAGGTTCTCGGTGATGCCGGCGTGCCGGAACACGATGGGCCCGCTCGGCTCGTGGAGGACCAGGCCGGGCAGCCCGTACAGCATGAAAATCAGCAGCAGCACATGCACGAGGAGCAGCCAGGTTGTCCGTTCAGCGCGCCGCCAGCAGGCGATGAAGCCGACGGTGAGCAGGCCGAACGCCAGCCACGTCTGCCATGGGAGCACAGAGACGAGGCCGAGATCGTTCATCGCCCCGGCGTGGATGCGCGGCAGCGACCAGGCCCAGCACGCGACCGCCGCGACTGGCAGCGCGAGGAAGCGCAGCTGCTCAAGCATCGCCGGGCGGCGTGACGTCTGCCGCGTTGGTGCCAGTGTCGGCTTGACGCCTGCGGGTGCTTCTACCACCCGCGCCGCCCACAGCCGCAGTCCGGCCCAGCAGGCGACGATCGCTTGGACGGCAACCCAGGCGACGGCCATGCCGGTCAGGCCGTAGTGGACGCCTGCCATGGCAGTGACGAAGATGGCCGCCAGGCCGCCGAGGATACCGATGACGATCGCCTCACCCAGCCGCCCCCGCGCCCGGCATCCGGCGTAGTAGGCGCTGGTGAACGCCATCGGGATCACGCCGAGCAGCAGGATGCGCAGCGGCGTCACGCCGGCCCGCGCGTAGTCATGACCGAGCAGGTCGAGCACCGGGCTGGCGAGCAGGCACAGCAAGACCGCGCCTCCGCCGCCGAAGATCAGCGAGACCCGCAGGGCCTGGGTGGTGGCCGTGGACATGGTAGTCGGCCGATGGGAGCCCTCGGCGAATAGCGCGATACCTACCGAAAGCGGTGTGATGAACGCTACCCAGGCACTCATCCAGATCACGTACCAGTATGCGTTCGCCTGGGGGGAGAGCAGCTCGGCCACCACGATCGGCAATACCAGTCCGGGTACGCGCTCGGTGAGCGTGAGCGTGTGATTGGCGAGGCCGGTCGTCGCCATTGCTGGAATGAGGCTGCGCACGAGCCGTGGCCGGTACAGGTAACCACCGCACGATTTCCGGAGCTGCCAGAGACCGAACGTGACCGTGCCCGCGCCGCCCAGAACCCAGGCCAGGAAGAGTCCCAATCTGGACACCCCGATACCGAGGGCGGGCAGCACAGCCAGCGGAGCGAGCGTGAGCAGGCCGCAGGCGACGTTGCGAGTAACGGCCTGGCCGCCGCGTTCAAGACCCATCGAGATCTGGTCGAAGACGATCTGCGCGGTGCCAAACACCGACAGGGCGAGAAACGCGACCGCCCAGACCGGATCGTGCGCCACATGATCGAGCTGGGTAAACATGGTGCGGGCGAACAACAAGAAGGCCAGGCTGACCCCAATCGCCCCGATCATGGCCATAGAGAGCACGCTGTCAAGCAACGGGGCCGGCTTCTTGAGGTGCCGAGGGTACAGCTTAATGAAGGCCTGTCCCGTGCCGAGCTGGGCGAACTGTGTGCACAGCATCATCGCGGACACGACGGCGGCTGTGAATCCGACCTGCGCTGGCCTGGCCACGTGGGCGGCGACCAGCCAGAACAGGAACCCGAGGCCCAGCGAGGCCATGCGACCGATGATCAGGCCGATCGCGTCGCTGGTCATCGCCCCTTTACCCAGGACCCGACGCACCAGCCGCTCCGTTACCTGGGGAGCGGCAGTTGCCAGCTCGGCGATCATCGCCAGGTAGTTGAAGATGGCGAAGCAGAGATAGTAGGGGATCCACTGCGGGCGGAGCCGAACCAGGCTGAGCCCGATGCCCCGAACGGCAGCAGCGCCGGGCAACGCCAGCAGGGGCGCACCCCGCCATCCATGCTTGCGGATCATCTTGCCGAGGCCCCGGCCGTCCATGCGGAACTGCATGCGCGCGAAGGCGAAGGAGTCCTCACCGAACCGGTGGGTGACGAGGGTTCGCGCCGAAACGCCCACGCGTGCGCCCTCCCGCTGCAACCGCCAGCGCAGCTCGATGTCCTCGCCTGAGATGAACTTCTCGTCGAAGCCAATACGGAGCAGCGTTTCCCGGTCGAAGATAGTGGCGACTAGGCCGAACCAGTTCCTGCTGCGGCCCCACCGGTGGTGTTGTGCGAGCGCGCGGCCCCAGTAGCCTGGGCCGCCGGTGCTGATCAGGCCGGCCTGCAACGCGGTGTAGTTCCCCTCCTCGAACTCTTGACGCAGGCTGTGCAAGGCACCCTCGTGCAGCACGACATCGGCATCGACCAAGACGACGTACGGGGTTGTTGCGAACTCGGCGCCGAGCTTGCGCGCCACCGGAAGGCCCCGCCCTTCGTCGGAGACCACCAAGGCGCCGTACTCGCGGGCGATCTCGACCGTGCGGTCGCTCGACTCCCCGTCGACGACGATGACCGCCCGAGGTTGCTCCCGTAGCGCCGATTCCATGCATGCCGGGAGGAGCCGCTCGGCGTTGCGAACCGGTATGACGACCGTCAGGTCCGCAAGCTGGACATGGTCGTCAACGACACTCATGACCTGCTCTCGACTGACACACCGAGTGGAGCGATCACCGCCGCTAGCTGGTCAACGATGACATCGGAGGCATGGTCCGCGTCGTAGCCGACGGGCACTTGGAGCAGGAACGTGGGCACGTCCTGGAGCGCCTTGCCGAGGATCGTGGCCTTGTCGGCGAAGATGTCCTGCAGTGGTATCTGCCCGGTCGCGCCGAGGAGATTTAGCACCTCGCGCGAATGAGGGGTCATCTCAATGTGGAAATTGCCAAGCATCCGGGCGACCATTGCGGTCCGGTCGAGTTCGGCCAACTGCGGCTCCGCGCCGTCGTACCGCTCGACGTATACCGCGGCCGACAGCGGGGCGGACCGCACGATGGGGGAGCCGCGGAGCGCCTCCTGCGGCGAGATGATCATGTGTTCAGGCGACCACCGCCTGGTGAAGGCGGCCAGCCGCGGGTAGCGCACTACGACGGGGTGCACCACGGTGGTAAGCCGGCCGATGGGTCGCGACAGCCTCTTCGGCACCAGAGGTTTGCGCATCCGGTGGAAAAGATGCGGGTAGATCGTGCGGTGATGCGGCTTTATGAACATCGGCTTGGCGAACCCGAGCAGCTCCCCCTCAGCCGAGACGAAAGCCCAGTCGTCGCCCATGAAGCCGACCCCGGGGCACCGCATCAGCTTCGCGATCGTGCTTGTCTTGCCGACTCCGCCGGCCGCCGGCAGCGCGACGCCGTGGCCGTCGATGCTGACGGTGGCTGCGTGGATCATGGCGACGTCGCGCTCGACCAGAATCCGGTCCAGCAGGGGAAGCACGGTGGTGAGCAATTCTCCAGGACCGTTCAGCTGCAGGCCTGTGCCGTTGCGAAGGATCTGCAGGGGGGGTGTGCGCAGGCAGATCGCATTGGGCGTATAGGAGAAGGCGTCCTCGGCGTAGGCGACCCCGTGGACCGGCTGCATTTCCCCAGTGACCGTGAGGTCGAACGGCCCGTTGCCGTCTTCCGTCAGGAAGTCGGCGAACATCGTACGCAGCTGTGCGGCGGTCGGCGCATTCCGGGCCACTCCCATGCGTGCCCGCCCGTGCAGGTCGAAAGATAGCCATCCGGTGTCCGCGACCGGGTTTCTTGTCATGGGGCCACTATGGGTGGCCGGGTCACGCACCTGGCACGCCCGTATGTACGAGAGGGACTACGCAAATCGAGGGAATCTACTTAGCTGAGATCTGCCCCCGCCTCGCCCGTGAGCACGGGCTGAGGCGGGCGCGCCTTCCGGGGAAATGATGCAGAAGCTTCGCCGCAGGTCGAGTCGCGGCCACCGCTGAGCGAACAGCGGGTCGCCGGGCCGGCCGGCCGGCCGCGGCGGATTGCCAGCGTCGTACTACCCCCCCGCCGAGCGGACCGCGATGGTGGAGCCCATCGGGTTGGCGGAGGTGCCGCTTGAGGTTTGGATGGTGGCGTCAATGATCCCGGTCGCGGCGTTGGAGGACAGCGCGGCGTAGCTCATCTCGATGGCGGCGTTGGAGGTCCCGGAGACGGCGCTGGAGACCTGCGCCACTCCCGTCATCCCTGTGGGCGGGGTGAAGGTGGTGACGGACCCGTTGGTGCCGTTGCGGATGGCGGCGAAGGTGAGCAGTAGCGCGTCCTGCTGCACGGGGGTGATGGACGGGATCTCGACGCTGGGGAAAGCGACGCCGGTGTTGTTATCGGCGGTTGGGGCGACGTCTTCCGGAGTGGTGTTGTCAGTGGCCTGGATAGCGGCTGATATGGCAGCGAACCGGCCGGAGGTGTGGCTGACGGTGAGGCTGTTCGGGTCGCCTGCTTGCATGACGCGCCGCAGCACACCGCTCAGCGAGCTGGTGGAACTGGCCGACCGGAATTGTGGTACCGCCTCAACCCAGCCGGGGGGTACGGTAATCGACGTAGTGCTGCTGGTCAGCTCATAGCCGACGTACACGACGTCGCCGGGCTGCCATCCCGCTGGCATCGGCACGGTGGACGACGACTCGCTCGCGGTGCTGGCGTAGGTCGCGCTGCTGCGGACGGACGCCTGCGCTGCCGTCGAACTCGATGTGGGAGTTGGTGTGGGAGTTGGTGTCACCGTGGGAGTGGGGGATGACGTCGCCAGGGGCTTGGTCAGCGAGAACGAGTCGGTGTAGCTACCGCCTGACCCACGGACGAACTGCGCCGACAGCTGGCTGTCCGAGACGTTGACCTTGAGGAACCCGTAGGTGGCATTGTTGTTGGACCCCATGTAGGTCTGGAAGTAGGGTGCCCAGGCCAGCGTCGGATCCTGTGAGTTGATCGACACCCCGCCACTGCCTACGGTCGCGATCACGGTGCCGTTTCCCGCAGTGTAGCTGGACGCGGGATTGGCGTCGGCGACACAGGAGGAGTTAAAGCTCGTGCTAGAGATCGCCGAACAGCCGGGGCCCAGCGCGAGCTGCTTGCTCCGTGAATAGGCGTGGTCATGTGCCTGGAGGTAGAGGTCGACCTTCTTGGAGACGAGCAGGTTCATTAGGTCGTCGCTGACAAAGCAGGAGTGGTTCACGAGCGACAGGCAGTACTCGTGCATCCCCACGACGACCCACGGGATCCCCGCCGCCCGGGCGCTATCGATCGCGTTCGCCGTCCAGTTGTAGTGGGCCGTGCCCTGCTTGTACGACCAGTTGGTGCCGTTGGCATTCAGGTCGAGGCCTGGCGAGATCATGATGAACCGCACGAGCGGAGCCGTGGCCGGATAGTCCACGTAGTACTCCTCCGCGTAGGTGCCCTGCACACCGCCGATCTGGTCGGGCAGGCACGACGCGAAGTTGCCAATGAATCCGTCGGGCCCGTCGTTGTCGTCGTGGTTGCCGGCGAGCAGTTCGACGGGGTAGCTCGCACCGAGCCGGGCGTGGACGTAATCGCACCACGCCGACTCCGGGGTGACCTGGCTGTAACTGAGATCACCCATGGGCCAGAACAGCTGAGACCCGCTGGAGGCCACGGCATTGAGCACTGCGGAGGTGTTGCCGTTCGCCCCGAGATCGCCCGCGACCGCGAAGGAGAACGCGGTGGCCGCCTTGGCACGAACGTGCGGCCATACCGTCGCCGCGACCACGGCCGAACAAGCGAGCGCGACCGTAGTCAGCACAATCATGACGCGCTTCATGACCCACACCGCCACTTCACCGGGTGCCGGCCGCCCGTGGCGTCCGTTCGATAGCCCACCGCAGTCTGTGCCGAGGCGGCGCCGGCCACCATGGCCTGCCTGGGGCCCTCCTGCCTCCCGAGCAGCTGCGGCTGCCCGGCTGCGGGCCAGCGCACGGCCTGTGTGAGTACGCCGCCGCCAGGCGCGGGCAGCTGGGCCGTGCCCACGACGACTCCGCCAGGCAGTACGCCGCTGGCCTGTGCCGTGCGGCTCCCGGCCGGCAGGCCAAGATCGGTGATCCGCCCGCCCGGGCCCCACCTCACCGCGTGGTCCGTTCCGTCCTTGGCCACGGCGTCACCGACCGCCACGCCGCCTGGACCGAACGCGCGAACGATGCCATACCCGCCGCCCAGTCCGGGCAGCGCGTGGGGTTTTCCGGCGAGGTCCCACACGACGGGGCGGAAACGATGGCCTTCCGAGATACCGCCGATCCGTCCGTCGTCGGCGACCGCGAACGCGTGGGCACCCTGATCGCCAGGCAGCGGGGCGAGCATCTGCGGTGGACCGGTCAGCGACCGCCACACGGCCGCCTGCTCGTTTTCTGACGTCCCCGGCTTGTTGTCTCCCTCGGCCGGCGTTCCTTCTGTCGTCTCAAGTGCGCCAACGACGATGTCGCTGTTGCTGATGGCAGCGGGCAGGGCGGTCAGCTTACCCGTGCCCCGGAGCCGTACGGTCCGGTGCCCTGTCCATGCCCAGCCCAGTGTGTTTTCCCCGTTCGGGCTGTTGCCCACGACGTCTCCATGGGCGTTGAGGCCGGCGGGGACGCTGCCGGCCAGGCCCGTGCGGATTCGCTGGGGTTTCCCAGCCCGCCACAGGACCGGTTGGGCGACTCCCGCAGTGTCCTCAGCGATGCCGACAATGTCACCATTCGCCGCGGCGGCAGTTACGTTGCCGTACGGACCGCCGAGTGTCGGCAGCTGCCGGACAATGCATGAGACGATGTCAGGCGCACCGGACGAGACGGACCCGGACGAGACGGCTACTGTGGCGCCGACTGCCAGCAACGGGGCACTCACGGCCGTGACGATGGCGGTGGCCCGGAGCGTACGTCGCGATGTTCGCCGGAAAGTCGGCCGTCTAGTCATAGCTGTCCCCGCAAAGGCCCTCCTGAAGATCGTGCGGCTGGATACTGGCGTAGCTCACGGACCGCGCAGAGTTCCGTCGGCCCGCCACGAACCCTGCGGTGGTCACTGTGAGGCCGACCACCATGGCGACTGCCCGGCCGAGTGGCGCCATACGCATGCTGCGCACGGATTCGCTGAACGACTGAGCGATTGCCCTTGGGAGTGTTCGCGTCGCGTACACCCGCTCGTTCGCGAGCGCGGAGGAGCGTCCAGCGAGCGCGGTGACGTGCGCCTTCGAAAGCCCTTCGGCCCAGCACCGGCGCAGCAGGTAACGCCAACCGGCTCGTTCGGCTGGTACGTGGTGATGCACCCGTGCGGTGGGCTCGAACCGGATCTGGCCGCCCGGGAACTCACGAGCCATGCGTATGCATGCCTCGGTCTCCTCACAGCCGAGCGGCACTGCGCCGATCCGCCCGATACCTTCGCGGAATCCGCCGATCCGGCGCAGCTCTGCGGTCCGGAAGGACATGTTCGCGCCGAGCATGTTGCGCACTGGCCCCGGGTCGGTCCTGGCACCCTTGTAGGTGCAGCCCACAACCCAGTCGAACTCGGCCGGGAACCACGAAGGCCTCCCTTGTGCCCAGTAAGGGACGATCGCACCACCCACCCCGAGGATGTGTTGCCCGTCGGCCGCTCCGTACGCCTGCGCAAGGCGGGCAACCCAGTCCAGCTGCGGAACCGCGTCGTCGTCGAGGAAGGCGACGACGGGCGTAGCCGTTAGCGCGAGGCCGCAGTTGCGCGCCCCCGACAATCCGCGGTTCATGTCGTTGGGCACGACAGCGAGCTGGGGGTGGTCTGCCTGCAGCGCGCCGAGAAGCCTCGGATTGTGGTCGACGACGACGATGACCGCGGCGGGCGGCTGCTCCTGATGCTTCAGTGCCTCGAGCGCGCGCTCCAGCAGCGGGCGGCGTCCCTCGTCATATGTGCAGACGACCACCGACAGATAGTCGGCCGCGACCTCAGCGGACACACCCATCACCCGTCTGCGGGCTCAAGCCCCGCATGCTCAACCGGAATCTGGCCGACCCTGGCCCATCGGGCGACTTCGGTGCGCCGACGCAGCCGGTTGCGAAGCAGTACCTTCAGCACGCGCCACCCGTCCCTGAGCGGGTGCAGGTTGGACACTCCCGAGCGGCGGTTGAGCTCATAGCTCGGCACCTCAGCCACGGCAAGGTCTGCGGTCACCGCGTGCACGCAAATCTCGGTCTCGATCTCGAACCCGTCGGAGTGCAGGCACAGCCGGTCCAGTGCCGACCGGCGCATAGCGATGTAGCCGTAGCACAGATCGCTCCAGCTGCTCCTGTACAGCAGATTGGCGAGCCGGACGAACAGCCGGTTACCTACCCGGCGGATGAAGGTCAGGTCCTCCGACCCGCCCCCGCACGAGTGGCGCGACCCCTTCACGACATCGAATCCGCGGGCGATCAGTGCGACGAAGGTATCGATCTCTAGCGGATCCATGCTTCCGTCGGCGTCGAGCATTACGATGACGTCACCCACGGCGGCGGCGAACCCGGCCCGCAGTGCCGCACCCTTACCCTGCCGCCGCTGCCGGATGAGCGTCGCGTGCGGGCACAGTTCCCGTACGACGTTACTGGTTCCGTCAGTCGATTCGCCGTCAACGACGATTACCTCGTCGACGTTGGCGAGTTGTGGCAGGAGCCACCGCAGATTGTTAGCCTCGTTGTACGCCGGGATGACCACGGAGATGCGGCCTCGCCACCCGGAGGAGGTCACTACGTAGTGATCCTGCGGCAGTGGCACCACAGAGCGCGCAGCGCCGCCAGGCGCTTCCAAAGTCCGCACCGGAGATGGCAATGCCCGTCTAGCTGGCCGCTGGTCCTCCTTCATCTCGCCATAGTGGGCGCAAGGCCGGACCGCCTGCCATCTACACATGACTGGGCAGACCTACGATCAACGACGTACCTCGTGGCCAGTCATTTGACGCACTGGATACCGAACAGTCCTTGCTGCATCCCCGTGGGCACGCGCTTCACGAGGTGTGATGGCAAGGTAGGCAGGCGGCGAGATGCCTGAGGGATTCATCGCTCCCAGCGGGCTCGCGATGCACCCCGGCGGCCCGATGCGGGAACGGCAGCAGGGCCGCGCAGCGGATCACGAGCTTGCTGAGTCCAGCGGCGAAGTCCGCGATAGCAGGAGCTAGGACGGGCGGGTGAGCGACGTGCGGAATAGCGCCGTCAGCGGCGGCGTGCAGCGGCAGGCTGCGCCGCCCAGGCGCGGCAGGCCCCAGCTGTCCTCGATCGTGCGCAGGATCGAGTATGCGTCGTAGGGCAGCGTAGACCGCAGGCCGGGGCGGACGGACGGCCCGGCCAGGATCGTCGGGATGTTTCCCCCGCGGGCCTTCGAGCAGCAGCCCCGCTTGGTCCCGCCCTCGTCCCAGGTGATGATAACCACCCCCCGCTGGCCTACCGCCCGCAGCAGCGGCGGGACTAACCGGGACAGGAAGGTGTCACCGACCCGGGTGGCGCAGTCGTGCATGTCGTGGCACAAGTTGGGGCTGATCCAGGCGAACCGGGGCAGCGCGTGGCGGGCTTCGTCAATCGCGAGTTGGCTTAGTGGCACAACCTTGGCGCAGCGCGCCGGGTTGTGGGCAATGTCGTCATAGAACATGAACGGGTCGTGACGGCGACGGTACAGCCCGGCGCGCCGACCCTGAAAGCATGGGCTGGGCGCTCCCTCCATGTATGCCTTCCAGGAGATACCGGCCGCTTCGAGTTCGTCCACCAAATTGCTGGCTCGCACCGAGCAGCCTGAGCATGAGTCGGTGAAGCCAAACGTCGCGCCTGAGGTAAGCGCGAGGTAGTTGGGCAGCGACGGATGCGTGGTGCCGTAGAAGGCGCGCGGCTGGGCGTAGCGGTGAGCCAGCGCGGTCAGGTAGGGAGCGTCAGGGCTGCCGATGATCTGGCCGCACTCGCGGTTCTCCATCACGATCAGCACGACGTGGGAGAGGCGCGGCGGCCGTCGCCGGGCGATGATTGCCGCCTCCGCGGTGCGCGATGCGGCCGCCGCCGGCTGTAGCTGCTGGCGGTCGGTGATGCACGCCGGCGGCCGTCCGCCGTGACCGTGAAGCGCGAACACGATTACCGAAATCGCGAGTCCCGCCGTTAGCAGCGCGGCGGTAACAAGTCCTGCGCGCATGCGCATGGCGGAAGTGTATCGGCAAACCGCAGGGACCCATGGCCTGGCCGGCCGGGCCGCCAGCAGCTTCGACGTGTCCCTCGACGGGCACCCGTTTCGACCTGGGCCTCACTGGCCAGACATGGGACCAGCCTCATCACCGGCCTGCAGCTGGGAGACACGTCCACCGCACGGACCTACGACATCGACTTCGACGATGTCTCCGTCTCCCAGACCAGCTGCCCGTGACCGCGGCTACCTCGGCACCGGCCGCCGGTCCGCTGGCACCCTCGACACGGCCGCCGCCGTCGTCGTGGTCGGGGACAGCTGCAGCTCGAACACCGAGCCCCTGCCCGGCGTGCTGCGGACCTGCACGGAACCGTGGTGGGCCTCCGCGATCGCCTTCACCACGGCCAGGCCGAGGCCGAACCCGCCGACCTCCCGGCTGCGGCCCGCGTCGATCCGGGAGAACCGGCCGAAGATCCGCCCCAGGTCGGCGGCTGCAATGCCCGCGCCGCGCGAGCCTGCCCGGGGGCGGCTGAACCAGCGGCCGCAGCGTCCGGTCATTGCCCGGGCGCCAGCCCGCGGATCGCGGCGGAAAGGTCGCCGTAGGGGCCGATCAGGGCGATGATGGGCACATCGACGCCCGCGCGCACGTAGCGGCGGATGTGCTCGCGGCAGGCCTGCGCAGGGCCGTGCACGATGAGCTGGTCGACCAGCTCATCGGGGATCGCGTCCAGTGCGGCCTTGCGGTCGCCTGCCCGCCAGGCGTCCCACATGCCCTGGAGCACCGGCGCCCGCCCGAGCCAGCGGTGGAACTCCGCGTAAACCGTCACGTTCAGGTACGCGGCGATCGCCCGGCGGCCGACCGCGCGGACAGCGGCGGCGTCCTCGCTCGGGCAGACGAAAACCCGGGCGGCGACGGTCCGCTGGCATGCCTGCGCGCCCGCGCCGGCCCGCATCTCGGCGACCACGGTCGGGACGTCGTCCGCGGCGAGCCAGTTCACGATCACTCCGTCCGCCTCGCGCCCGGCCAGGCGCAGCATGCCCGACCGGAGGGCGGCAAGGTAGAGCGGCGGCGGGTCGGGCACCGGCCGGGCGAGCCGGAAGCCGTGCACGGCGAACGTGCCGTAGTCCCGGTCGACCCGCTGGCCGGCCAGGGCGTCCCTGAGGAACCGCAGGGTGTCCCTGACCCGGTGGTACGGGTCGGTGAACGGGATGCCGTTCCACGCCTCGACGATGACGTCGGATGACGTGCCGATGCCGAGCGCGGACCGGCCGGGCGCCGCCTCGGCCAGCGCCGCGGCGCTCTGGGCGATCAGCGCGGGGCCCCGGGTGTAGGCCGGGATGACGGCCGGGCCCACCCGGAGCGAGGACGTCCATGCGGCCGCGAGCAGCAGCGACGAGAAGCCGTCGAGGCCGTCCGCCTCGCCGGACCAGGCATCGGTGTAGCCGAGTTCCTCCAGCAGCTCGAACCAGCGGCGGTGATCATGCAAAGGAGCGTCAAAGGGAACGGTGATGCCCCACCGGGCACCCGTGGCGTCGCTCATGGCGCCCAGTGTCGCAGGGGGGCGGCCAGCGCCGTCAGCCAGCACCGAGGATGAGCCGCCCGCCGGCGTAGTCAAAGACCACCGATCCGAACCTGCTCATCTGATCGGCTCCGAGCAGGCCGGCGGTGCCGGTCGTGCGCTCGAGCCCGATGACCCCGGCAACCTGCGGGTGGAGCGGGTGCCCGGCGGCCGACCACGGCCCCGTTTTGACCTCAGGGAACGTCCCGATAGTGCAGACGGTGCCCTGCCGGACCCTGGCATGCGCGCTGGCCAGGGCGCTGCGCCGGGCCACGCCCGGGTCCACAGCCGACTGCGATGCGCCAGTGTCGGGCGTGAAATTCAGCGGAGACCGGGTACCAAATCTGATTTCGACAGAGATCGCGGTACTGCCGGGCTGGCTCGTGACCTTCATCGGCACGATGATCGTGGGCCTGCCGTGCAGCAGGGCGGCGGGAACCGGCGCGGCCGACGGCTGCGAGATGGTGGTCTTGCGAGCGGGCCCGGGCTGCTCCGGCCCGGGGACGGTGAGGCTGCCGCGGGCGAAATCGAGGCGCATCGCGCCGAACCGGCTCCAGACATCCGATCCGAGCAGGCCATCTGGCTGGCCGCGCCCGCCGAAGAGCGGGATCCGCAGCTCGGTGACGTACTGCGGCCGCAACGTCAGGCCAGCCACGTTCCAGCTAGCGATCCTGGCCAGCTGAGCCTTGGCCGAGCATCCCGCGCCGCCGATGAGCACCGGCGGCCCGATCCCGGGCAGCCTGAGCTTGCGGGCAAGTGCGGCCGTCAGGACTGATCCCTGCGCGCCGGTGTCGATAACGAACGGGAACGGGCCCTTCCCGTCGATGCAGACGTTGGCTATCGCCGCGACCTGGGACTGCCGGGTGCTGACGGTGACGCCGATTCTGGTCCCGCCGCCGGCCAGCCGCCTGGCGCCGGTGCAGCCCTGGCCTGCGGGGGGCAGTGCGAATTGCACGATACCGGCCGTCTTGATCCTGCTGCCTGCGGTGCCGTCGGCGCTATTGCCGCTAGCGCTACTGCCGCCGGCGCTATTGCCGCCAGCGCACGAGGTGAGTGCTGCCCCGGCGGCAAGGACGGCACAGCATGCCGCCAGCCGCCGGGCGGGTAGCCGCCAGTGCAGGGTCATCGGTTCCCCTAACGGGGCCAGGGCGTCGGCAACGAGATGGGGCCAGGGCGTCGGCAACGAGGTTAGTGGTTAAGTACTGTCCGGCAGGAACCGGACGAATTTTAACCGCTGACGGCGAGTCAGTCCGGCGGGGCGGCCTGGCCGTTCCTGGCCATGACCGGCGGGTGCGGGCGGAACGGGTGATGTAGCAGGATTCTCGTGCGACGATGCGGGAATCAGTGGCCCCAGCGCGGCGTTCGCGACGCCCGGCGGTGCGCCTGAGTTCATGGCGCCCGGGTTCCGGCGCCGAACGCGAAGGAGGAGTGACGTGGCAGCACAGATCCCGGCCGGCGGTATCCACCACCTCCGGCTGACCGTGACCGACCTCGGCCGAAGCCGCGCCTTCTATACGGGCCTGCTCGGCTTCGACGTGGCGGTGGAGTCGCCGCCCGATGATGACCCTTCGGCCGAAGAGACGTACAAGGTGCTCTTCGGCGGAATTGTCATGATCCGGGGGAACCTGCTGATGGGCCTGCGGCCGGTCGCGCCGGCCGGCGACCGGTTCGACGACAACCGGGTTGGCCTCGATCACCTCAGCTTCAGCGTGCCGAGCCGTACCGACCTGGATCAGGCGGTCAGCCTGCTTGACGAGAACGGCGTGCCGCACGGAGAGATCACCGCGCTGCCTTCGTTCGGAATCTATGTCCTTCCCTTCCGCGACCCGGACCACATCCAGCTTGAGCTGACAGCGCCGATCGCCTGACCTACTATCCCGCCATGACCTGCCGGGGCATGGCGGGGCCGGCAGCCCCGGTGGCGGGACGCCGGCCGCGGCGGCTGGCGCAACGGAGGTCACGATGCAGCGCCCGACTACGCACTCGATGGCACTGCTGGCGGCAGTTCTCGCCGCCGCGCTATCGACCGCGTCATGTGCTGCGGGCAGCACGACGACGGTCAGGCTGCCGGGTCAGGGATCGGCGCCCGGGCCGGGCACGTCGCCGGCCACATCGCGGCCGCCGTCGCGGTCCGCCCCGGCCACGCCGCTGCCATCATCGCCGGCCGCGTCCGTGTCACCCGCCGCGCATACCGCGCCGCATCCGCCGCTCCCGCCGAGTCCGCCGGCCGGCTGCGACGCCGAGCCATGGCGGACCGCGCCGGTGCAGGTGACCCGGCACCTCGCCGTGCCGCCGGTGCCCATCGTCACCGCCATCAGGATCGGAACTCATCCCGACTGCGGCTACGACCGCATCGTCGTCGACTTCCGCGGGCCGATGCCGGGGTACGACATCAGGTACGTCTCGAAGGTGGCCACCGGCTCATCAGGCACGGCCGTCACCGTTCCCGGGCACAGCTACCTGCTGATCACGATTCACCCTGCTCAGGGCCACTCCCTGTCCGGCGTGAGCACGATCTCGCCGCTGTCGGCGGCGACGACCTATCCGATGCTCAGGGGATACGCGGTCACTGGTGACTTCGAAGGCGTCGTCAGCATCGCGGTCGGCCTGGAAAGGGCCACCGCGTTCCGGGTCGGCAGGCTGCCCGGCCGCCTGTATGTGGACGTGGCAGGCTGACGGGCTCGGCCGGCCGGGCGGCCGCCCACAGGGCCGATGCGCGCCGGGTACGGACTCAGCGGAGCACGTCGCAGAGCGTATCGATGGCGCCAGCGAACGCGTGGTCAGGCGGCGTGCCGTAGCCGATGACGAGCGCAGCCGGCAGTTCGGTGGCCGGGCCGTGGCGCGGGTCATCGCCGGACGCGGGGCTACAGCCAGCGCCGTGACCAGGCCAGTCACCGGGGTCGTGGTGGTAGCGGAACTCGCCAAGCCCCTGGATCGTCAGGCCGGCCCGCGCGGCGCGGCTCACTATCCCGGCCTCGTCGGCCTGGCGCAGAGAGTCCCTGGGACCAGGCGGCCGCTGCGCACGGCGTCCCGCAAAGCGGACTCAAGGCCTGCCCGCCGCCGTGTGCCGCGCGGCTCAAGCAGCAGGTCCACGCCCGAATTGGCCCATGTTCTCGGCATATGAATGAACCATACGCTTGGCCCGGTCGAGCGCTGGCGTCGAAGACATGACCATCACGGCGCACGACCCGCCCGTATCACTGTGCGGCTTCCTCGCCATCGTCGAGCGCGAGCAGGCCGTCGCGCACGCGCCGCAGCAGCTCCGGATCGTGCCTTACCATCGCCGACCATACTGGCCGGCCGTTGCGGATCCGCCGCGGCAGCGGCTTGGGCGGGACCGCCAGGTCGTCCGCAACTGCCGGGCACGCAATGTGCAGCTCGCACCACACGACCTTGCCGCCGCTGCTGAGCTGGAAGTAATTCCACTGTGCGCTCATTGACTCCACCACGAGCAGGCCACGGCCATCTTCGGAATCAGGGGATTGTTCCTGGAGCACCGGAGGCCTGTCCGAGCTGTCCCGTACCTCAATGACCACGCTGCGCGCGATCAGGCTCAGCCGTAAGCGAATGAGCCGAAACTGATCATGAACCGTCCGGTATGGCGCGGGTGGCTTCGCGCCGCTGGCATTTTTGATGGCATTCGTCACCAGTTCCGACACAAGAAGCTCAGCCGTACCGATCCGCTCAGGAGCGACGTGGCGTTCCTGGAGAACGTAACGGGCGAACCGCCGTGCCCGGCGCACTTCTGTGAGTAACGGGACAAGAGTCAGCTCGTGTTCGCATCGAGGCTGGTAGTCAGCGTCCATGACAAGTCTTTCGGCCCTTCCAGCGCAAACATCAGTCGGCCCCACGGACTCGGATTTATGAACAGCGACTCGCGCCGCTCATATGGTCCAAGGGTGCTATTCCATTGCCGGCCAGGAAGCCGCGTCAAGCGGTAACGCCGGCGCAACCCCTCCGCAGCCGCGCCGGACGGGTGCCTGCGGCCGGTGTGCACCGCTGTGATCATAGGTGCAGCCTACGGCCGTGGATCCGCACCTAGCAATCCGTTCAGTCCTGCGGTGATATCCGTTCGGGCCCGCTGGGATCTGCCGAGTCCCGCCGGGCGATTCTCGTGCCGTGGACGCTACCTCAGTACAAGACCAGTTATCTGGGCTAACCTGCACTTTGCGGCACACAAAGATTTGCCCGCTCCAGGTCCGTCAAACTCATCTCCCCGGACACAATCATACCTCTGTGCTCGTAAACTACCTGGATTTTGCATTCCTGATGGGAAATGCCGGTTTTCTGACCTTGGAAGCATCAGGTGGAGAGGCATGCCGCCTTTCCCGCTGCACCCCGCGAGCCGCGGCCGCCGCCGCTGGCCGGCGGACCTGACAGCGCCGCCGGACCTGACAGCGCCGCCGGACCTGACAGTGCCGCCGGACCTGACAGCGCGGCCGGACGTCCGGCTATCGCCCGCGCAGGAAGCGGATGATCGCCGCCTCGAGCGCGCTGGCTATCCGCCGCTGGAAACGAGCGGACGTCAGCAGCCGGGCGTCGGTGGCGTTGCGCATGTTGCCGCACTCGATCAGCACCTTCGGGACGCGGGTGAGGTTCAGCCCGGCCAGGTCATCGCGGTGGGCGATGCCGTGCACCCCGTCGTACGTGCTCTCCGGCATCGAGGTGCGGCGCAGCAGCGCCCGCCGCACGTCCCGGCCGAACCGCTCCGAGGACCTGATTACCTTGTCGTTCGGGCCATCCCTGACCGGCTCGAGGATCGCGAACCCGCGGCCCGACGCAGGCCCGCCGTCCGCGTGAATGTCGACCGCCACCTTCGCGTGCCCGCGGTTGATGATCCTGGCGCGCCGGTTCACGCACGGCCCGACGCCCCTGTTGTTGTTCCTCGTCATGACCACCCGCGCGCCGGCCAGGCGCAGGTCGGCGCGCAGGAAGCGGGCGACCCGCCAGTTGAACCGGGCCTCGGTGTAACCGCTATCGGTCTGCGTACCGGTCGTATCGCAGGTCTCCCACTCCCGGCCGTTCCAGATCAGGTGGTTGATATAGGACGGGTCGGTGTTGTTGCGGCCATTGTGTCCCGGGTCGATGCCGATGATCTTCCCGGCCAGCGGACTGGCGGCGGCGCCGCGGGTACTGCCTGCGCTTCCCTTCCGCCGGGTGGCCGCCGATGGCCGCGCGGCTGCGGACGGCCGGGCGCTGGCCGCCGGACTCGCCCCGATCGCCGTCTGCGCCGCGGCGGCCTGATGCCCGGCGCTGATGCCGCACGCCGACGTGACCAGGCAGCCCGCGATCGCAGCCAGCGCCAGGGCCGGGCCGGGCGGGGCGATCCGCGAGCCTCGCCAGCAGTCAGTCATGATGCCTCCTCGGCCAGCCGGCCGCCAGCTCCGTTCCGTGCGCCGGGGGCATGGCGCCCCGCTCAGCGTAGCGACAGCGCGGCCAGGGCGGCGTTGACAATGGAGCCGGCGTCGAGGTCGTGCGCCCGGTACAGGTCGCTGACGGCGCCGGACTGGCCGAAGGTGTCGACGCCGAGGCTGACGGCCGGCACCCCCAGGGCCGATCCGAGCCAGCTCAGGCAGTGCGAAGCGGCGTCGTGCACCGTCACGACCGGCGCCCGGTCGGGAAATACGGTCCGCAGGGCTCCGGGGATGGACGGCGCCGTGGCACTGCGTACTCCCTGCCGCAGGGTCCGCTGCCACGCACGGTAAAGCCGGTCGGCAGAGGTGATGTCGACGACGTGCGCGGCGATCCCCTCCTCGCCGAGTTCGGCGGCGGCGGCGAGTACCTCAGGCAGGACCGCGCCGCAGCCGGCCAGGTACACCGATGGCGCGCCGCCCCCGGCAGCTTCGGACGCGTCAGCGAGCCGGTACCCGCCGGCCAGCACCTGGCGGCGCAGGATGGCGTCGCCGAGCCGGTCCCGCGCGCGGGCGAACGGCCCCTGGTCGATACCCCGCGTGGTCAGCCGGAAGTAGTAGGAGCCATCCTCGGTGAGCGCAGCCCCGGCCGAGGTGGCGTTCGCGACCGCGATCGACTGCAGGGCGCCGCAGATCAGCCAGTCAAGCGCGGCCGCGTAGCCGGGCTCGATGAACGTGACATTCGGCAGCTCCAGGCCGACCGACGCGGTGATGGTCGACTGGTGGGCGCCGCCCTCCGGCGCCAGCGAGACCCCCGACGGCGTGCCGGCCACCACGAACCGCGCGCCCGAGTAGACGGAGTAGATGAACGCGTCAAGCCCGCGCAGCACGAACGGGTCGTACACGGTGCCGACCGGCAGCAGCGGCTGCCCGGACAGGTCCCAGGACAGGCCGAGCTGCCCGAGCAGCAGGAACAGGTTCATCTCGCTGATGCCGAGCTCGATGTGCTGCCCCTGCGGGCCCTCCGCCCATTTCAGCACCGGGTCCTCGCTCCACGAGCGCCGCGCCGCCGGGCTGAACACGCCCTTCCTGTTGATGAAGCCGGCCAGGTTCGTCGATGTCGCTACATCCGGCGCGGTGGTCACGAGATACGGCGCCACGCGGTCGTCGCGTGACAGCTCGACCAGGATCCGGCCGAACGCCTCCTGGGTGGAGATCGGCCGGCCCGATCGCATGCCGGTGGAGTCGGGCACGGCGACGACGGGCGGGCGGCCGGGCGCTGGGCGGGCCAGGTGCTCGCGCCGGGCCGCCACCCACTGCCCGGCCCGCGTCATCGGGTCCAGCCGGTCCCACTCGGTGCCCCGGGTCAGGCCAAGCCGCTCCCGCATCTCGTCGATCTGGATCGTGGTCAGCAGCGCGGAGTGATTGCGCGGGTGGCCGGCCATCGGCAGCCCCCAGCCCTTGACGGTGTAGGCGAATACGACGCTGGGCCGGCCGGATTCGCAGTCGCACGCACCGAACGCGTCAAGCAGCGCGCCCAGGTCATGCCCGGCAAGATCAGTCACGAGACCGGCCAGCTCGCCGTCGCTGGCCAGGCCAGCGCAGAATTGCCGGACATCATCCGGCGCACCGTCAAGAAACCGGGCTTTAACGGAGCCTTCGGGAAGCAGCCCGAACAGCGACTGGTAATGCTCGTTCGGCATCTGATCGATCCACGCCCGCAGCGAGTCTCCGCCCGGGCGCGCGAAGGCCGCCTGCAGCCTGCGGCCGTACTTCGCCTCCTCGACGTGCCAGCCCGCGGCGCGGAACTGCTGCTCCCACTGGGCGATCCGGATCCCGGGCACGACCCGGTCCAGCGACTGCCTGTTCACGTCGATGATCCACATCACGCTGCCGAGGCCGTCGGTGGCAGGGTCGGCGACGGCCTCCCAGATGTTGCCCTCGTCCAGCTCGGCGTCGCCGATCAGCGCCACGAACCTGCTGCGCGGCCTGGCCCCGAAGTGCGCGTCGACGTACCGGCGGGTGGCCGCGGCGAACAGCGGCGCGGCCGCGCCGAGCCCGACCGAGCCGGTGGAGAAGTCGACCGTGTCCGGGTCCTTGGTGCGGCTCGGGTAGGACTGCAGCCCGCCGAACGCGCGCAGCGTCGGCAGGTAGCTGCGGTCCAGGTTGCCGAGCAGGTACTGGATGGCGTGGAAGACCGGGGAGGCATGCGGCTTGACGCTGACCCGGTCCGCGGCGTCCAGGTGCGCGAAGTACAGGGCGGTCATGACGGTGACCAGGCTGGCGCTTGACGCCTGGTGGCCGCCGACCTTGACGCCGTCGCCGGTGTCACGGTCGTGGTTGGCCGCGTCCACTATCCGGGTCGCGAGCCACAGCACGCGCTGCTGGATCTCCTCAAGGACGGCCAGGTCAGTGCCCGCGGCACTGCGGCCCGCCTCGGTGACTGTCATGTGGCGCTCCTAGCCTCCGGCAGGTAGCATCGGCCCGGCCCGTGCGCCGGCCGCAGGAGCTTGTCTCCTGGCGGTCATTGCAGTTCCGGCAACGGGCCTTGTCAAATGCCCACCGGCATGTTCCTGCTCGCCGGCGAGCTCGCGCGGAGGGCGCGACGGAGCCAGCGGAAGTCCGCCGCTGGCGGCCGCTGGGCTTTCTGGCGGCTGGTCGGCTTCGGCGGCCGGGTCAGTTTGGCGACCGGGTCAGTTTCGGCGGCCGGTCAGCTCTCCGCGATGCGCCTGGTTGGCCCGCCGCAGCCCGGTGCCCGCCAGAGCTCATCGAGGGCCATGCGGGAGGTCGTACGCCGTCGCCGCGACACGCATCTTCTTCAAAGAGCTCCCCACCACGCCAGCGCCGCGGTGGCGATGAGCATGGCGGGACCGGGGTGGAGGAACAGGGACCGAGGGGATTTCGATTTCGTGTAGGCAGCCCCCAGCCCCACCGCTATCGCGGCGAAGCCGGTGGACGCGGCGGCGGCGACCAGGCCGATCCCCCGGGCCGTATCGCCGTGGAGGACCGAGCCTGACAGGAGGAGCGCGGATCCGACGGTGAGAAAGGCGATGGTCGTCATGTGCCACGTGACGTGGATCATGCTCTTGGTCATCTTCGGACCACCGAAGGGACTGGACGGCAGCATTCCCGGCGACAGCTTTCTCACCACGAGGACCTCGCCTGCCACTCCGTGGATGGCGGTGCCGAGGATGGCGAGGGATCCGGCGACGATCAGCGGGATGTTCACGCCGAGCCCTCCGCGATCCGAGCGATCCCGTGCGGGAAGTCTCGTCGCTGCCATCCGCTGAAAACATTGACGACGAACTCGGGGAGGACCTCGCCGAGGAGGGTCGTCGTGGTCTTCATCGTTGGCCTTCATCCATACAGCACTGTATGGATGAAGGCTAGCCATCATCCGCGGCGCTGTCCACTCCGTGCGGGACGCGATACTGATAGGCGATGTCCGCTCCGACACGCACACCACGCAGCAGCTGGATCGAAGAGGGGCTGCGGGCGCTCGCCGCCGGCGGCCCGGACGCCGTCCGGATCGAGCCGCTGGCGCGCGCGCTCGGCGTCACCAGGGGCGGCTTCTACTGGCACTTTGACGACCGGCGCGCGCTGCTGGAGGAGATACTCGACACGTGGGAGCGGGTGAGCGTCGATAAGGTGATCGAGCGCGTCGAGAGCGAGGGCGGGGCCGCGCGGGCCAAGCTGCGGCGACTGTCCGCGCTCGCCGCCTCCAGCGACGAGCCGCTGAGGATCGACCTCGCAGTCCGCGACTGGGCCCGGCGCGAGCAGACGGTCGCCGACCGCCTCCGGCGCGTCGACAACCGGCGCATGGATTACCTGCGCTCGCTGTTCGGTGCCTTCTGCCCCGACGAGGACGAGGTCGAGGCCCGCTGCATGGTGTTCTACTCGCTGTGGATCGGCAGCCACTTCATCGCCGCCGATCACGGCGCACGCCGCCGCGCGGACGTGCTGAAGCTGGTGCTGAAACGGCTCGAGGCCTAATAGCCCACCGCGACCGGCGTTAGTGGCGCCGCGCGCCGTCTGGCCAGATTACCTGGACAGGCAGATCGCGCTCGCGCGCGAGGGCGACGACGTCTGCGGTTCCGCCGAAGCCTCGCCCGGGCTTGCCGTCCCACACTGCGAACAGCTCGTCTGCTTCACCGATCATGAACTCGCCGGCGGCCATGTGCGCTTCGGGCGTCGACTCGGTAAACGGCAGCCGGTGTACGGCGACCGCCTTGGCCAGCAGCCGGTCATACTCCTCGCGTGCCTGCCCGGGCAGCCCGTCACGGTGCTTCTCCGCAGGAATCACTGCCTCGATGTCGCCGCCGAGGTCGAGGACCGCGCGGGCGAAGATCTGGTCGGCGCCGTCGGCAAGACAGGACAGTCCCGTCACGTTCCGTGCGCCATCGGACAGTGCCGACCTGATCGCCTCGTCGACCAGGCGCATCGAGCCGGCTGGCAGGTTGCGGTGCCCGGACACCGCTAAGCGCGGCATCAACGGCCCCCCAGGGCCGGGCGGCGTGATGCCGCCGTAGCCGTTTCAAGCACGATGATCACGCCGGCCTCCGCAGCAGGAAGGAATCATAGCCGTCGGCGCCTTCCTCGCGGCCTCGCGCAATGGTGACTTCGACGCGCTTCTCGCGATGCTCGACCCAGACGTCGTGCTCCGGGCCGATCGCACAGCCGTGCAGGCGGGCGCGTCGAGGGAGGTCCGCGGCGCGCCGACGGTGGTCGGCACCTTCTCCGGGCGTGCTCGGGCCGGACAGCCGGCCCTCGTGAACGGAGCCGCCGGAGCTGTCTGGGCGCCGGGCGGCCGGCCGCGCGTCGTATTCAGCTTCACCATCACGCACGGGAAGATCACCGGAATCGGCATGCTCGCCGATCCTGAGCGCCTCCGCCAGCTCGACCTGGGTGGTGCTCAGCGACTGATGCGCCAAGCTGGCTACCGACGTGCGGTGCCGCAAGCGAGCGAGAGGCGGATGGATGAGTAAGGCTCGGTACAAGCTACAGCCCATCGGATGTGTCGAATCTCCGCTCGTCGACCGCGACGCCGCCCCGCGGCAGGGTGAGTAGGGAGCGCTCTCTCCCTACGCCTGGGATTTGTATATCGATGCCCCAGCGCCGGCGATGGCCCGTTCGAATCTCGCGCACTCAGCCACCAGATCAGATGTGTTTCCGGCTAGTCCCGGTACGGCGCCCGCGGCGAAATCAACCCCGTCGGTGAACTGCCGACGGATGACTGCACTATTTGACTGGGGGTGCCCTTCGGGCAGTCCAACATATTCGTCTAGAATAAAGTCCCGAGCATGTACAGTACTGGGTTGCGGACCTGATCCAGTCCCTTGCCAGGCTTGTTATCCCGCTATTACATGACACGTCTTGTGCTGCGTCAATCAGTAATTCAGGCCGTGGGCATGCAAGGTGGGACTAGCGGCATGTAACCTGGGACTAGCTGTGCACGACTAGCGTAGTTGTGCTTTACGGTGAAGGTATCAGCCAGGCGGACATTGAGACGCCGCCGCTCACATCGACACAGCATCGTCTGGCGTTTCGGCCAGAGCGTGGGACGATCGTCTGGCGTCTCGGCCAGAGCGTGGGACGGCACGCCTGAAATTTGCGACCGGCTACAGGCCGGAGTACGGAGACAGGGCACATGTGCGGGATTGTCGCTGCGCTCCCTAGCTACGACGCGGATCTGCTCCGGCCGCATGAGCCGCTCGCTGTGCGGGATGCCATCCCGGCGGGCCCCGGCTCCCAGCCGCGGTTCGCAGAGCCCGATCTGATCACCGCTGACCTGGACCGCCTCGTGCGCGATTGCCAGGCAGCTGTGCGGCTGCTGGCCCGGCCTGGTGCGGCGGCGGTTCTGCTGCGAGAACCGGACACGCGACGCATTCTGGAGGCGAGGGCAGACGATCTGCTACGCCAGCTCGCCCAGCTGGATGCCGCTGCGGACGACCACAGCCGCGATTGGGGAGCCGGCACCACGGAGCGGCTGCAGAGTTCGCTGCGGGCCGCCACGGACGTAGCGTACGCGCTACGCCACGACAGGCTGTCGCCAGTCGGCCGGGTCGCCGAGCTCTCCGTGCTGGCGGGAGCGGTCGACGAGCGGCAAATCGTCGGCTACCTTGCCCTGGACGGGGTCCTTGCGGCGCTCGACCGCCTTGAGGTCCGCGGCCGCGACTCGGCCGGCATCAGCGTATTCGTGCGCCTGGACGCAGACGACCTGCGGCTGCTCGGAGATGCCGTGTGGAAGCGGGCTGACCCCTTGTTGCGACACGGCAGCACCCGAGTGACGAGCAGCGGGGTCGTCTTCGTCTACAAACGCGCGGCCATAATCGGCAAGCTCGGCGACAATGCCGCTCACATACGAGCCGCGGTCACCTGGGACCAAGACCTGCAGAGCGCGTTGGCCAGGCCGTCAGCCCGGGTGACGATTCTGGCTCATACAAGATGGGCCAGCGTCGGCCGGATCTGTGAGGCCAACGCGCACCCCGTTGACAGCGTCCGCGACGGTGCCCCCTCCGGCCGCACTGCGCTGGCGACGCTGAACGGCGACATCGACAATCACGTCTCGCTGCGGGCGGTGCTTGAGTACCCGGGCAGCGAGGACACGATTTCCACCGATGCGAAGCTCATTCCGCTGCTGCTGGTCGAACGCGCGGCAGGCCGCTCGACCTCCGCGGCAATGGCGTCGTGCCTCGCCGACTTCCAGGGGTCCATGGCCATCGCGGCTCAGATGGGTGATGAGCCGGACAGCCTGCTGCTCGCCGTTAAGGGGAGCGGGCAAGGCCTCTATGTCGGCTTCTCCGAGACTGGCTTGTTCGTCGCGAGCGAGGTCTACGGGCTAGTGGCGTCAGCCGACCGCTACCTCCGTCTCGAGGGTGGCGTCTGGTCCGGGGCTGCGACGCCTGGCACCGTAGTCACCTTGACCCGTGACGGAACGAATCTAACCGGCGGCGTGGAGCGGCTGGACGGCGCGGGCAGGCCGAATCCAGTCCGCGATGAGGAACTCCGCTGCCCAGAGATCACCACCAGCGACCTGGCCCGCGGCGCTGCCCAGCATTACCTCGAGAAGGAAATCCGGGAGGCGGCAGCCTCGTTCCGCAAGACGCTGCGTGGGCGAGTGCACACCGCCGACGACCTCCCGGCAGTCGATCTGCCGACCTCAGCTTTGCCGCAGGCGCTGCGACAACGCATCGCGAACGACGAGGTGCGGCGCGTCGCTGTGCTGGGACAGGGCACGGCCGGTGTCGCGGCCCAGGGCATCGCGCAGACTCTGCGCTCGCTGTTGCCGACCAGCATCACAGTGCAGTCGATGCCGGCGAGCGAGTTCTCCGCGTACGGCCTTGAGGAGAACCTCTCCGACACGTGCGTCATCGCCGTTAGCCAGTCAGGTTCCACCACCGACACCAATCGGACCGTCGACCTCGCGCGGGCACGTGGCGCATCGGTCATCGCCATTGTCAATCGGCGCGACAGCGATCTGACCGTCAAGAGCGACGGCGTCCTCTATACATCTGACGGCCGTGACGTGGAGATGGCCGTCGCCTCAACGAAGGCGTTTTATGCGCAGGTCGCGGCGGGCTGCCTCCTCGGAGTCCAGATGGGAAGGATTGCGGGCAGCGTCACCGCCGAGCGTGAGGCGGCCATGCTCCGTGCCCTCCAAGCGATGCCACAGCACCTTCAGCAGGTCTACGACGCTCAAGCGGACATCGCCGAGATCGCGCGGGCCACCGCTCCCCGGCACCGGTACTGGGCCGTCGTCGGATCCGGTCCCAATCGCGTCGCGGCAGCCGAAGCCCGGATCAAGTTGTCGGAGCTGTGCTACCGGACGGTCTCGACTGACGCCGTAGAGGACAAGAAGCACATCGATCTCTCGGCCGAGGCACTCGTGCTGGTGTGTGCCGCAGGAGCACCATCCGGCCAGCTGGGCGATCTGCTCAAGGAGGTGGAGATTCTCGCTTCGCATCGCAATCAGCCGGTCGTCATCACCGACGCTGGCCCAGATCTTCCCTGGGCGACGCAGCACGTGATCCGTGTCCCCGCAGCGCACCCCGCGCTGGCCTGGATTCTCAGCACGGCGGCAGCACACCTGTTTGCCTACCATGCGGCGGTCAGCATCGACGCCTGCGCTGATGACCTGCGGAAGGCTCTGGACACCCTCGAGGCCGGGGTCCAGAACCCGCAGCGGGCGCGGGCGGACTGGCTTCCCGAGGTGCACCAATACGTCGTCCGGACCCTCGACCGGATCTACTCCGGCGAAATGCAGGGCGTGCTCGGCAGTCTCAGTGCCCTTCGCCTCGCTGTCGCGGCTGTGGGATCCCCGCAAGCCCGCCTGGCGTCGCCCGTGGTGTTGCTGGCGCAAGCGGAGGATCCCACGAAATTTCTTCGCGCCGCGCTCACCGCGGCCGTAGATGAGATGACCCGCTCCATCGATACCGTGAAGCACCAGGCGAAGACCGTCACCGTAGGGACGTCGCGCAGTGACGCCGACCTCTACGACAACGACCTCGTCAGGGCGTTGCGTGCTGCTGGCACGGACGCCGAGGCTGTTCTCAGTCACCTTGTCCTCGTGGCCCTGCGCGCACACGCGAAGGTCGTCAAGCAGGTCGACGGAGTTACCCGGTATCGGGTCAGGATCGGGCCACCCGAGCAGATCAAGGTCACGGCCAAGACAGGGGTAGCTGCCGATCTGCAGAGCCGCGCCGAGGAGTGGGCGCCTCTGACGGGCTCGAAGAAGCTGATCGGCCGGAGTCGCGCGCCACGCCTGCTGCACGGTCGCCGCGACGGCCGCATCGTCTTCGTGCTGCCAGAGCAGGAGGGTGCAGACCTCGCGGGGCTCGCTGTCGTTCACGTGACGCTGCGCGAGCATGCGCCGACCCGGGACCTGCTCGCAGCCATGTCCTCGACGAGCGACCGGCTACAGGAACTCATCGCTGCCGTGACAGAATCCGATATGGACTTCCGGCCGGAGGTACTGGAGCAGCTTGACGTCAAGGCGGTACTGCTAAGCCCCGTTGACGAAATCGCTGAGAGCCTGCGACCGTTCCTCGGTTCCCGGGTGCCGTGAGGTGACTCCCGTGCCCGCTGCTCCGGTGTCGGACGTCGCGGTTACATAAATTTCCTGACGGTTGTCGGCCGAGCCGCGGAGCAAGCGATTCAACGGGTGCACTCATCGCCGTCAGGTCCAGCCGAGCGGGCGTCCGATGGCGTCTCTCATAGCGAAGTTGGCCGCGAGACGTCCGAGAAACGACTGCAGTCCCGGCGATAGGTCGCCAAGTCCGACCGCGAATGAGAGTGGTGTCACGGAGATGCGCCCGGCCCGCAGGGCTGCGATGTCGGTGCCCCAGATGCCGTCGGCGTCCGGGATGACCTCGCCGGGTTCACCGAACAGGTACAGCGAGTGGACCTCGCCGTCGCTGGCCCAGTCGCGGACTGAGGCGCGCGGGTAGTCGCGCCGTCCGGCCCGGGTAAGCACGATCGTCGCATCGGTCATGACCGCTGGGTAGTTGACGCTGAGCACGACCGGTTCGCCCGGGCCAGCCCGCGTGATGGACTCGGCCAGGGCCGCGCCGTGCCGAGCAGCGAAGCCGAAGTCGTACGTCAGCCCTTGCTCTGTGAGGTCTTCGTTGTAGTTGACAGAGAAACTGCCGGTCGGCGTCTGCTGGGACAGGCACAGCGCGGGGGTTCCGAGGATGGCCGCCTCGAGCCCCGCGCCGACGGTGCCGGAGTAGGTGACGTCGTCGGCAAGGTTCGCCCCATGGTTGATGCCGCTGACGACCAGGTCGGCATCGGCCGCCAGGCCGCCGAGCAGTCCCACGCGAACGCAGTCGGCGGGGGTTCCATCGCAACTGTAGACGGGATGCTCGCCGCCCTCTATGCGCCGGGCGCTGACCGGCCGGCTGAAGGTGCATTTGCGCGCGAAGCCGCTGCAGTCGCCTTCCGGCGCGACCGTGATCACGCTGGAGCAGCGCTCGGCGAGTGCGGCGCGGATTCCCCGGATCCCGGCCGCCTGAACCCCGTCGTCATTGGTCAGCAAGACACGCCACGCGCGCCCCTTCCCTGGCCACCCCGCGCCATGCGGCTACCCACATTCGCCGGAAGGCCGCGGTCTATGGTTGCCCTACTCGACAGACTTGTTCCGGGGCGACAGGACACGTGTGATCGCCTGGGCCTACGGCGTCGGCCGCGCTGGCGCGATCGGTGATCAGGAATCGGGCAAATAGCGCCCTTCGCCACGCGAGGACGTCCTGCGGCGTTCTCACGCCCGGATCCTAGCCCCAGGGGTCATGGGGCGGTGCAGCGAGAGGGTCAGATCGTACAGTTCGCCTCCTATCGCGACTTGGTAGCGGCCCACGCCGAGCCATTCCCGATCTCAGGCGGGTCCGGCCCGGGGGGGTAGCCCTTTTTGATCCGGCGCGCTTCTAGCCCGCAGGGAGACCGGTCAGTGGGTCAGGTCGCGAGGGACTTGACCTGACCGAGACGGCGTTCGGGAGTGGGTTAAGCAGGCTGGGCGGGACCGGTACCAGCGATCGGCCTCAGGGTGGATACTGGCTGTGGCAATGCGGGCACACCATGACCGTGTCCGGTGCATCGGGTAGCGCGGGAACGCAGGAGGAGGTGGCGGATGCAGGCAGTCGTCGGGGACCGGTTCCACGTGCGCGGCAACATCGTGGGCCAGCCGGAGCGGACAGGCGAGATAGTCGAGGTCCGCGGAGCGGGCGGCGAGCCGCCCTACCTGGTGCGTTTCGACGACGGTCACACGAGCCTGGTGTTTCCCGGCCCGGACGCGACCATCGAGCATCCGCGCAGGAAGGGTAAGAAGGGGCCGGCAAAAGGCTGACGCGTTGCCCGAAGCGATCACGAGAGGTCATAAGGCCCGACACCTTCCTCGTCACCAGCATCCCGGCCAAATGCGCTCGTGATCTTTGGCTCCCGTGAAGGCGCCTGGGCCGTCGGCGCGACAAGGCATCGGGTCCGCTGACGCATTGTGGAGCAGGCCCGGCGCGTCGGCTTGATCACGTGGGGCATCCCACGCGGCTCGGGCCGCCAGTTCCCAGCTGCTTGCTGAAGAACACCCGCTGGAAGCCGTCTTGCTCGGCGCGGTGAGTCTCAACGTATCCGTGGCGCGCATAGTAGGCCAGGTTCTCGGTCATGGCCGCATTCGTGTAAAGCCGGATCTCGGCCAGCGCGCGCTCCCGCGCCCGTTTCTCGGCATGGCGAAGGAGGCCTGCGCCGATACCGCGGCCCTGAGCGGAGGGGATGACGGCCACGTTGTCCAGCAGCAGATGACCGGGATTCTCGATGACGACCAGCAGGCCCACCAGCTCTGTCTCGTCCTCGGTGACCCATATCTCGGCCTGAGCCACGAGCTTGTCGTAGTCGGCGGTCATCGGAGCCGGCGGCCGTCCGATGCGCGCTACGTACCTTCCGTACGCCGCGTATGCGAGCTTGACCAGCGAGGGCACGTCGGCACTGACCGCACGCCGCAACGAGAGCATAGCCAGAGTCTAGGCTGGTCGAGCTGACCCCCTCCTTGCTGACCAGCGAGCTTGCTGACCAGCGAGGAGACCTATGGCGGGCCGGGGCCTTCGCCACCGAGACGCTGGGCAAGACCATGGTCCGGAGCCAGAACCGGGCCGGGTTCGTGGCCTGCGTCCCGGGTTGGCCAGCGCGGCGCTGGAGCCGCCCGGTGCGCTGAGCGGGGTGGGATGATCGGCACATGCCGGTTGCGCATGGTCGTGTCGCTTTGGTGACGGGTAGCTCGCGGGGTCTGGGCGCCGCGATCGCGCGGCGGCTGGCTCAGGACGGCCTCGCCGTCGCGGTCAACGGCCGGCGCGGCGGCGGGCGGGCCCGTGAGGTCGGCCGCAGCATCCGTGATGACGGCGGCGTCGCCGAGGCCTCCGGCGCCGATGTCACCGATGAGCAGCAGGTTGCCGGGCTGGTCGCCGCGATCACCGGCCGGTTCGGCCCGGTTGATGTGCTGGTGCTCAACGCCACCGGCCCGCAGCCCGAAGCCCGGGTGAGCGAGGTGGCGTGGTCCGATCACCTCGCCCAGCTGAACTTCTTCGTCAACAGCCCGGTGCTACTCGGCCGCGCGGTGCTGCCCGGGATGGTGGCCCGGCGGTACGGCCGCATCGTGCACATCGACTCCGAGGTCGCCGGCCGGCCGCCCCCCGGCAGGTCCGCCTATGCCACCGCCAAGAGCGCGCAGATAGGCCTGGCCCGCAGCTGGGCCCGCGAACTCGCCCCGGCCGGCATCACCGTGAACACGGTCGCGCCCGGCTTCGTCCCCGTTGAGCGCCACGCCGACGTCCCTGCCGACATTAGGAATGCCTACCTCGCCTCGGTGCCCGCCGGGCGGATGGGAACCCCCGCCGACATCGCCCACGCCGTGAGCTTCCTCGCCTCCGAAGCCGCCGGCTTCATCACCGGCCAGCGCATCGTCGTCGACGGCGGCCGGAGCCTCGGCAGCTGACAACCAGCCCCGGCACTCACCGTGACTAGCCACCGACAGCGACCCCGGAAACTGAATCAACCACACTTGAGGCTTCGATCTGTGCGCCTTGCTGGTCGGCCAGGATGGCCGTCCGCGGCGCACTTGAACGAACATCTGGCGCGAGGTCACGGCGTCAGCGTGTACCGGGGAGTCCGTTTCCGCCGGCTCGGTGTTCACAGCGGTATTCACAGCGGCCTGCAAGCGTCGGCTTCAGCTGGCCTGCAGGAAACAGTGATCTGCTGGACCTTGCTGCCGGCGCCCGCGACCGGACGTGAGCACCGAGAGGGAAAGGAACGCTGATGACGGCTGATCTGGCTATCTTCCCGCCGCCTGCTGCGGCACGGCGCAGCCCGACGGCCGAGGCTCGGCACCTGCACCCGGCGGCGCTGCCGCAATGGCGTGCCCTGCTCGGGTTCCGCTGGCGGGAACGGCTGGAGCGGGTCACCGAATTCTCCCTCGCCTATCACGACGCCGAGGAAGCCGCCGCTGATGCCGGCAGCGGCCGGGATGCGCGCCTGGCGGCACGGCGGCGGGCGAGCGCGATCCTTCACCGGGCTGTCGCGGAGCGGCTCGCGCTCGCCGAGATCGAGGCGGCGCTGGCCCGGCTGGCAGCCGGGCGGTTCGGCTGGTGCGAGCAGTGCGGCGCCGCCATCGCCGCCGCGAGGCTGGCCGGGATACCACAGGCCAGGTACTGCCCGGCGTGTGAACGCTAACC
>DATGVY010000397.1:0-3058 GCA_035299845.1 Streptosporangiaceae bacterium | reverse complement strand
CCAGCCAGAACGCTGCTCGGTCGGCCAGCTGCTGCCCGGGCGCCGTGGAGTTCTGCGCCTCCTGCACCAGCTTCACGATCTGGGGCCAGCGCGGTGTCGGCGCCAACCTTGGTGGCCCGAACCCTAGGAACAGTGCCGCGCGCTCGTTGGACGCCGGTACCTTCACCGTATTTGCCCCGTGCTTCACCTGGCCGGGTGTGGCGTCGTTCATGCCTTGCGCCCTTCTGCGGGCGGGGTGTAGGCCGCGAGCAGGGTGGCAGTGATGAGCCGGGCGGCGTCGTCTGCCTTGACGCGGCCGACGGCGGCGTCTTCGGCCGCGGCATGCATGAGGCTGAAGGCGGTGGTGATCAGCCATTGCCTCGGCAGGTCCCTGCGGAAGGCTCCGGCGCGCTGTCCTCGCCCGATGAGGGACTGCACGCGGCGCAGGATCGGGTCGTGGACGCCGCGGATGCGCTCCGCCGGGAGTTCACGCTGCGCGGCCAGCAGGATGTTGCGGAACTGGTGGACGATCTGCCAGGACGAGGCGACCAGCCGGGCGAGCGCGTCGCGGGGGTCGCCGCCGGTGTCGGTGGCGTCGAGGATCACGTCGGCACGCTGGACGGTTCGGGCCAGGACGGCGTCGACGAGCTCGGCGCGGGTCTTGAAGTGGCCGTAGAGGGTGATGCGGCCGACGCCCGCGGCCGCGGCGATGCCGGCGACGCTCGTCTCGGGATCGCGCGCTAGGCAGTCGGTGGCCGCGTCCAGGATCGCTGCGACGTTGCGGCGGGCATCGGCCCGCCGCGCTCTTGGGGCCGTGCCGCGGGCATCGCTGGAAGGCATCCCGAAATCCCCTTTCCTGAACACTGGTGTACGAGTTACTGTGGGAGTCGTAACTCGTACATGCCAGTTCATGTTAGCGCCCAGAGCGGGCCAGGGGAACGGAGATCAACATGCAACGCCTAGGCCGCAGGCCCAGATCCCGAGAGCGGGGACTGATTGCCATCAATTCAGCCGGGGCGCGTGCTCCGCACCGGCCAGGCACGCGGTCCTCTGCTCCGTCGCGCTGGGTGGCCCTGGCCCTGCTGGCGGGCGCGCAGCTGATGCTCGTCCTGGACGTCACGGTGGTGAACGTCGCGCTGCCGGACATCGGCGCGGCCCTGCACCTGCATCGCAGCGAACTGCCGTGGGTGATGACGATCTACACCCTGTTCTTCGGCGGGCTGATGCTGCTCGGCGGACGGATCGCCGACCTGTTCGGCGCGCGGCGCCTGACACTGATCGGCCTAGCCCTGTTCACCACATCGTCGCTGCTGTGCGGGCTGTCGCACGACGCCGCGATGCTGCTCGCCGGGCGGTCGTTGCAGGGTCTCGGCGCGGCGCTGATGTCGCCCGCCGCGCTGGCCACCGTGATGACGCTGTTCACCGGCCCCGGCCGCGGCAAGGCGCTGGGCGTGTGGTCGGCGCTAGCCGGTGCCGGATCGGCGCTGGGCGTCATTCTCGGCGGCGTGCTCACCTCCGAAGCGGGCTGGCGGTGGGTGTTCGCGATCAACGTGCCGATCGGCGTCGCCCTGCTCATCGCGATACCGCTGGCCGCGCCGGCCCGGCAGGAGCCCGGCGCGGTGGAGCGCGGCCTCGATATCCCCGCCGCGGTGCTGGTGACCGCCGGAACCGGTGCGGCGATCTACGGGCTGATCAATGTCGGCAGCCACGGCTGGGCAGCCGCGTCCACCGTGCTCCCACTAGTGCTCGCCGCCGCGACATGGACGGCTTTCGCGGTGCTCGAGCGCCGGGCCCGCCGTCCGCTGCTCACCATCGGCCTGCTCCGCCGCCGAGCGGTCCTGGCCGGCAGCTTCCTGATGCTGGCCGCCACCGGGCTGCTGGTCGGCGGCTTCTTCCTGGGCTCCTTCGCACTGCAGCACGCACACAACTACAGCGCGCTGCACGTGGGCCTGGCCTTCCTGCCGGTTGCTGTCGCGACGGTCGCCGGAGCGCAAACTGGCAGCCAGGTGCTGACCCGCGTCAACGCCCGGATCGTCGCAGTCACCGGCCTCGGCCTCGCGGCCGCCGGATACACCATCGCCGCCCACTGGGCCCAGCCCGCGGCGATGGTGACCGGGCTGAGCGTCGCGGCGCTCGGCATCGGGGCGACGTTCGTCACCGCTTTCACCGCCTCGCTCACCGACGCCGCCCCCGCCGAGGGCGGCCTGCGGTCAGCGCTGGTCAACACATTCCACGAGCTCGGTGGCGCAGCCGGCGTCGCCGTCCTGTCCAGCGCCGCCGGAGCTGGCCTCGTCACGTCACATCTGGCCAGCCACGACTTCGCCCGCGCCTTCACCGTCGGCGCAGCCGGCGCAGCGGTCTCAGTGGCGATCGCAGCGGCGCTGGTCCCGGCGGTCCTCCGCAAGCCAGCCGGCGACACTCCCACGCCCTGACCGCGCCAGCTTCACACTCATCCACGCAGGAGGTAAACCGACGATGCCAAGCATCAAAGCAGTGAATCTTGACCGGACAGCGCGGCATTCGCCGGCCGCCGGCCAGCGCCGCCTGTCAGGGTTGCGCAAGAACAGCACCGCGATCTTCGTGATGCTCCTGGCCCAGTACGGGGTCGGCATGGGCGTCAACCCCTATGCCCGGGTGCCAGCCGCCGACCACGGCGCCGAGGTCGCCATGGCGCTGGGCCGGGCCCTGACCAGCCAGCCAGCCGTCCTCCCGGTACACGCCGCGCTGGGGCTGCTGATGCTGGTGGCAGGAATCAGCGTGCTGACCCGCGCCATCCTCGCCAGGCATCGCCGGGCGATCGCCGCCTCGGCCGCCGGCCTGGCCGCCATCGTTGCCGCAGCGGTCAGCGGCGCCACATTCGTCAGCAACCAGCAGGCCGGTGCGTCCATGGCCATGGCCGTCCTCACCGGCGTGGCGCTGCTGTGCTACCTGGCCAACCTGCTGGTGGCCGGCGCGCCGGATCGACCGGATCCCGCGCGCCCAAGCTGATGAGCGCCCGAGGTGGCCCTAGCCGCCCAGAGCGGCGGATACGGATTGTCAAGCGGTAGGCAGCGTCAATCACAGAGCGTGACGTGGACGG
>DATGVY010000396.1:0-9746 GCA_035299845.1 Streptosporangiaceae bacterium | reverse complement strand
CCTCGCTCGGGCTCTACGCGGAGGTCGTCCAGTCGCCCGCCTACCGGGACGCGAAGCTGAAGACCGCCGCCGCGATTCTGCCTGACCTGCTCGGCCCGGACGCGACCCAGCTTGACCTGCGCTACACCGGGCCGGACGGCGAGGCGCAACGGACGGCACACCTGATCCTCGTGTCGAACGACCCGTATCAGCTCGACAACCCGGGTGGCCGCGGAACCCGCGCGCGGATCGACCGTGGCGTGCTCGGGATCGTGGCGGTCATGATCGCCGACGCGGCTGATGCCAGGAGGTTTGTGGTGCTCGAGGCGGCGGGCCAGGTCCGCCGGTTCCCCGGGTGGGTCGAGTGGAGGGCACCGCGATTCGAGGTCGGCTCTGGCGCCCCGGTGCAGATCGGCGTCGATGGCGAGGCACTGACGATGGATCCGCCCGTGGTCTTCGAGTCCCGGCCGGGCGCGTTGCGGATCCGGCTGCCGCGGCACGCCCTGCAGCTCTCACCTGCGGCCAAGACGGCGCTGCTGTTTTCCGGCTCGACCATCGCGGAACTCGGCCGAGTCGCCGCGGGCCAAGTTGGCACGGGCTAAACCCAGCGCGATCACGAGGAATGGCCGTGGGCGCGCAGGATGGACAGCGCGCCCACGAGCCGTTCCGGCCGGCGCCGTCGCCTGGTGACGGCCGGGCGGCAGCGAGCGACCACCCCACCGGCTCCACACCGGAATACTCCAGGGCGTCCGGGCTAGGAGGCCGGGGTGCCGGCTAGGGATCCCACAGACGCGAACGCGCTCGTCCCAGGCGGAGGGTTCTGGCATAGGGAATCCGCCCGCACCCCCGGGCACGGGGGGTCACCCGGCGATGGGGAATGAGAATTGCATACAGAACCTGATGTTTCACTCAGGATCGTGCGGAGCCTGGTCACGGCGCGGATGGACCGGCTGCCGTGAGCGCGGTTCCATTCCAGGCTGGTGATCTCGCTCGGGACTGCCTGGGTGCTGGATGGCCTGGAGATCACCCTGGCCGGTTCCGCGGCAAGGGTGCTGACTTCGACGCCGAGTTCCAAGCCGCGGCCCGTATCCGCGGCCGCCTGACTAGGAGAAATGACTCATGAGCAAGCAGCCGATTCCCCCGCCACCAGGCGACCGGCCCGTCCCGACCGCACCGCCGCCGCCGCCCCGCTGGCGGCTCTGGCTGTGGCCCATCGCCTTCGGGCTCATACTGGTGCTGTATCTGTTCCTGCCCGCCATTCATGTCAGCTCGCCGGTCACCCTCAGCTACTCGCAGTTCCTCGCGGACGCGGGCGCGCACAAGATCAAAACCGTCACATTCGCGTCCAGCACCGGCAACACGCCCGCCAGCGGAACCCTCACCGGCGGCAAGGCGTACACCACTATCATTCCCGGCCAGCCCAGCCCGGCGCTCAACCAGCAGCTCACGGCGGACGGCGCCCAGATCACGGCTTCGGCGCCCAGTTCCGGCACCGGCGCCGTGCTGCTGTCCTGGCTGATCCTGCTGCTCCCGCTGGTCCTGCTGTTCTATGTGTTCCGGCGGATGGCACGCGGCGCCGCGAGCCCGCTCGGGGGAGTTCTCGGCGTGGGCAGGTCCCGCGCGAAGGTTTTCGACGCCGAGCGGCCACAGACCAAGTTCAGCGATGTCGCCGGGTACGAGGGCGCCAAGGCCGAGATCGCCGAGGTGATCGACTTCCTCCGCAGTCCGGGGCGCTACCAGCGGGCCGGTGCGATGGCACCGCGCGGCGTGCTCATGGTGGGACCGCCGGGTACCGGGAAGACGCTGCTGGCCCGCGCGGTGGCCGGCGAGGCGTCGGTGCCGTTCTTCTCCGTGACGGGCTCCAGCTTCGTGGAGATGTTCGTCGGCGTCGGCGCGGCCAGGGTCCGTGATTTGTTCGCCGAGGCGCGCAAGCGAGCCCCGGCGATCATCTTCGTCGACGAAGTGGACGCCATCGGCCAGCGGCGGGCGGGCTCGGGAGCCGCGGTGTCCAATGACGAGCGCGAGCAGACGCTCAACCAGCTGCTGGCGGAGATGGACGGCTTCGACGTGGGGCAGGGAATCGTGGTCCTCGCCGCGACCAACCGGCCGGAGATCCTCGACCCGGCGCTGCTGCGGCCAGGCAGGTTCGACCGGCAGGTCACGATCCCGCTGCCCACGCTGACCGAGCGGGCCGCGATCCTGGCCGTGCACTGCCACGACAAGCGGCTGGCCCCCGATGTCGACCTGAACGTCGTGGCCCGGGGCACTCCCGGCTTCTCCGGCGCCGACCTGGCCAACCTGGCCAACGAGGCCGCGATCAACGCGGTCCGCGACAACCGCGAAGTGCTGACCGCTGACGACTTCGAAGTCGCCAGAGACCGGATCCTGCTCGGCCGCCGCGAGGGCTCCAATGTGCTGCTGCCCGAGGAGAAGCAAGCGGTCGCGATTCACGAGGCGGGCCACGCGCTAGTCGCCGCGCTGTCCGAGCATGCAGACCCGGTGGCGAAGGTCACCATCCTGCCAGCCGGCCAGACGCTTGGCGTCACCGAGCAGCTCCCGCTGGACGAGCGGCACCTGTACGGCGAGGACTATCTCACCGAGTCCCTGGCGGTGCGGCTCGGCGGTCGCGCCGCCGAGCTCGTCGAGGTCGGCCACGGCTCGACCGGCGCGGCCAACGACCTGGCTAGCGCCACCGATCTGGCCACCAAGATGGTCCGCGAGTTCGGCCTGTCACCGGCGCTCGGCCCAGTCGGCTATCCGGAGGGCGGGTCGGTGTTCCTCGGCGGCGGCGGGCCTGGCCTGTCAAGCCGGCCGTTTGCGGAGTCAACCCAGGCCACCATCGACGGCGAGGTTGCCAGGCTGCTGCGCGAGGCGGAGCAGTCCGCCGTGGCACTCATCCGCGCGCACCGGGCCGAGCTCGGGCAGCTCGTCGAACTGCTGCTGGAGCAGGAGACGGTGGACGGCGAGGCGGTCTACCGGATAGTCGGCAAGCCGGCACCCGGGCACCGGCCCGAGGAGCTGGCGATCGCCCCGCGTGCCGGGTCAAGGCCGGCGGCCGCGGCCAGGGACGCATGAGGCCCGCCGCTGCGGTGGATCCGCAGCATCGGCCCGGGACCGGCCCGGCGACCAGCGGGACACGATGAACTCCTAGTCCTCGGCGCGCCAGCCAGCTGGGCGCCGCCCCGCCGCCGACCACGGTCACGCTCACATCGCGTGCGGCGCCATCTTCCGGTGCGGCGGCGAGCCGCTCCAGGCGGGCCATGACCTGGTCACGGAGCGCCACCGCATCGTGGCGCGTGTAAAGGCCGAGGCTGTGCTTGTCCGCCCCGGGGACGCCGTACTACGCGGCCGACACCCCGGTGGCCAGGATCAGGCAGTCATAGCCGAGCGTGCCGCCGTCGGACAGCGTCACCTGCCGAGCGGCCGCGTCGATCCCGGCCAGCTCACCGTGACGGAACCTGGCGCCGTACCGGTGCGCCAGGCCGCGGACCGGGTAGGCCACGTCGCTGGGGTTCAAGCCGCCGGTCGCCACCTGGTACAGCAATGGCTGGAAGGTGCTGTAGACGTTACGGTCCACCAATGTGACCCAGGCGCCAGCCCGCGCCAGCCCGGCCATGGTGGCCAGGCCCCCGAACCCGACGCCGACAACGACGACCCGGGCCGCACCCGCGTCCGGCCGGCGCTGTGCCAGCCGTGGGTGCCTGCGCATGCTGACTCCACTTCGCGAGTACATCCTCGACTCGTCCATAGGTATAAGGGCGGGCCGCGACCGTCATATGCCCCGGCTGCGGCTCGATGAGCCGCGGCTGTAGCTCACGGTGTCATCGCTTGCCTGGCGCACTCTCGTCGAACGCTCGGCAACTCCGCTGACCAGCGAGCCGATCACGATGCCGATGACCAGGTCGACGGCAGCCGTGGCGGCCTTCTCGGACAGCGGCGCGGCGGTGCTGAACGGGTACAGCACCACGACCACCGTGGCCAGGCCGACGATCCACCAGAAGAAGACAAGCGGGCGCGGCGTGCTCACCACGAGCAGGTGCGCCAGCGCGGTGGCGACCAGCGCAGCGCCAGCGGCGGCCAGCACGAAGGCCGTGGTGTGGACGTCGCCGTACGCACCATCCGTCTTGGGCGCCAGGATCGGGACGCTGAACAGCCAGCGGCATACCAGCGCGACAAGGCCGGTCACGATCGCCGTCGCCACCCCGCCAGACCAGAGCTGGCCGACATCGACCTTCGACCGGGTCCGACTGCCGGTGCCGCCTGGCACGATCGGCACCGTCATTCATGCTCACCAGCCCTCCGCAGCTCGCGCATCCGCACCTTGACATTGACCAACGGCATGACGTGCTCCTCTGCTGGCGGGTGGTCCCGGTGCCCGGGGGGGCGGGCGGGTTGCCCATGCGGCTACCCTGCGCCGGGGGGGAGCGTGTTCGCGTCTGTGGGATCCCTAGCCGGCACCCCGGCTTCCGGGCCCTTTGCTGCCGACTGGCGGCGAACGCGGGCCGGCCTGCACCTGGGAGTGCGGGTCTGGTTTCGAGCTGTGCCCGAGCACGCGGCCGGTCCTACGATGGCGGGGAGCCGGCCGAGGAGGAGGCGCCGCATGATGTTGCGGGGCCGCAGGCAGCAGTGCGAGGCCCTGGACGGCCTGCTCGCCGAGGTCCGGGCCGCGCACAGCCGGGTACTGGTGATACGCGGCGAGCCCGGTATCGGCAAGACCGCGCTGCTGGGGTATGCGGCCGACGCCGCGCCGGATTTCCGGCTCGCCCGGGCCGAGGGCATCGAGTCGGAGATGGAGCTGCCGTACGCGGCGCTGCATCAGCTGTGCGGTCCGATGCTGGGCTGGCTCGGCGCGCTGCCGGGCCCGCAGCGCGACGCGCTGGGCGTCGCGTTCGGCCTGCGTTCTGGGGGCGCGCCGGATCGTTTCCTGGTCGGCTTGGCCGTACTGGGCCTTTTGTCGGAAGTGGCCGGGGAGCGTCCGCTGCTGTGCTTGGTCGACGACGCGCAGTGGCTGGACCAGGCATCGGCGCAGGCGCTGGCGTTCACGGCCCGGCGGCTGGACGCCGAGGCGGTCGCGCTACTGTTCGGTACGCGTGACCGGGTCGGGGACGGCGACCTGGCCGGGCTGCCCGGGCTGGTGATGGCGGGGCTCTCAGATGCGGTTGCCCGGGGGCTGCTGGGATCGGTCCTGCCGGGACGGCTGGACGAAAGGGTCCGGGACCGGATCATCGCCGAGTCCGGCGGCAACCCGCTGGCCCTGCTCGAGCTGCCCCGCGGAATTACGGCGGCGGACCTGGCCGGCGGGTTCGGCGTGGCCGGTCAGCAGCCGGTGACTGGACGGATCGAGCAGAGCTTCCTGCGGCGAATCGCGCCGCTCCCGGAGGTGACGCGGCTCCTGCTCCTGCTGGCCGCCGCCGAGCCCACAGGCGACCCGGCGCTGCTGTGGCGGGCAGCCGAGGACCTTGGCATCAGCGCGTGGGACGCCGCCGCCCCGGCCGAGGCCGAAGGCCTGCTGACCGTGGCCGCCCGGGTCACCTTCCGCCATCCACTGGTCCGCTCCGCCGTCTACCGGGCGGCACCCGACGCCGACCGCCGCCACGCCCACCGTGCCCTGGCCGAGGCCACCGATCCGGACACCGATCCCGACCGCCGGACCTGGCACCGGGCCCAGGCCGCCGCCCGCCCCGATGAGGACCTCGCCGCCGAGCTGGAGCGATCGGCCGGCCGGGCTCAGGCGCGCGGCGGCCTGGCCGCGGCGGCCGCGTTCTTGGAACGCTCGGCCGGGCTGACGCTGGAACCGCGGCGCCGGGCGGAGCGGGCGCTGGCCGCGGCGCAGGCCAAGTATCAGGCCGGCGCGTTCGATGTGGCGCTGCGACTGCTGGCTGCGGCGGAGTCTGGGCCGCTCGCGGAGGTCCAGCGCGCCCGGGCCGACCTGCTGCGCGGGCAGATCGCGTTCACGTCCGGGCGCGGTAGCGACGCTCCAGCGCTGCTGCTCAAGGCCGCGAAACGCCTTGAGCTGCTCGACGTCACGCTTGCCCGTGAGACCTATCTGGAAGCGCTCGCCGCGGCGACGTACGCTGCCCGTTTCGTGACCGGTGGCGCTCTGCGCCAGGCAGCTGAGGCCGCGCTAGCCCGCCTCCGGCGCCACAACCGCCGAGCGCGCCTGATCTGCTGCTGGATGGCCTCGCGCGGTTGACCACCGGCGGCTACACGGCCGCGGCGCCAACGCTCAAGCGAGCGCTTAGCGCCTTCTCGAGTGAGCCCACCCCACCGTACAAAGCAGTGCGCTGGCTCTCGCTCGCGAGCACCGCCGCCATCAGATTGTGGGACGACGAGAGCTGGGATGTGCTCTCAGCACGCCACGTCCAGCTCGCCCGCGATGTCGGCGCCCTCGGCGTCCTCCCAGTCGCCCTAAGCCAGCGCGCCGGAGTGCATCTGCATCAAGGCGACTTCGCCGCTGCCGCATCCGCGGTCGAGGAGGCACGGGCGATCGCCGAAGCGACCGGGAGCGAACTGCCGCCCTACGCTTCCGTCGCGCTCGCGGCATTCCGCGGCCGGCATTTTGAGACCTCGGAGCTGATCGAGGCCAGCGCCGGGGAGTCGGCGCGTTGGGGCAGGGGAGTGGGACCGATCTTGCTTCAGTGGGCGAACGCCGTGTCGTTCAACGCCCTCGGCGAATTTGAGTCCGCGCTGGTGGCGGCGCAGCGGGTCAGCGAGGACCCGTTGCACACCGAGCTGGTGTTCTCCCTGTGGGCGGCGGTCGAGCTGATAGAGGCGGCGGCCAGAAGCCGGGGTGCCTGGCAGGCGGCGAGCGCCCTCGACCGGCTCTCGGACAGCGCCCGCGCCAGCGGCAGCGACTGGGCGCTCGGCATCGAGGCCTACGCGCGAGCGATGCTCAGCAAGGGCGACACCGCCGAGCGCCTGTATCGGGAGGCGCTCGACCGCCTCGCCAGCACCCGCGTCCGCGTGCCGCTGGCCCGGGCCCATCTGGTCTACGGAGAGTGGCTCCGCGGCCAGAACCGCCGCGTCGACGCGCGCGAGCAGCTGCGCACCGCGCACCAGATGCTTTCCGTCATGGGGGCCGCCGGGTTCGCGGAACGAGCGGCGCGCGAGCTGCGGGCCGCGGGCGAGCGCGTCCGCAAGAGCAGCACCGTTGCCCCCGCCCGGCTAACCGCCCGGGAGGCCCAGATCGGCCAGCTCGCTGGCGACGGCCTGTCCAACCCACAGATCGCTGCCCAGCTCTTCATGAGCCCGCGCACTGTCGAATACCACCTGCACAAGGTCTTCACCAAGCTCGACATCAGCTCGCGCAGCCAGCTCCCTGGCGTCCTGGCCAACCACTGAAGACGATGACCGCGTGGTCCGGAAGAGGGCGGTTACTGGCTGGCCGGGAAGTCCGCGCTACTGCTGATATCGGCCCACTTCTCGGCTTCGGCGGCGCGAGCCTGGGACGACTTCCGGGCGGATTCGACCGCGCCCGCGCCGAGCAGCAGGCGAAGCGGCGGCTCGTCCAGACTGGCGATGTCAGTGATGATCTTCGCTGCGCGGGCTGGGTCACCCGGCCAGGCGCTGACGGTCGACTCGCGGTAACGATTCATCTCGCCGACCGTCTTGTCGTAGTCCGCGCTTACCGGCACTGGGGTCATGGACGAGCCGCCCCAGTCGGTGCGGAACGCGCCAGGCTCGATGATGGTGACCTTGATGCCAAGCGGTCGCACCTCGTTGCGGAGCACCTCAGAGAAGCCTTCGACAGCGAATTTCGCGGCCTGGTAGGCGCCCAGGCCCGGGGTGCCACCGACGCGCCCGCCGATGGAGGAGAACTGGATGAAATGGCCCGAGCGCTGCTGGTGCAGTACCGGCAGCGCGGCCTTGGTGACGTTGACCACACCGAACAGGTTCGCCTCGATCTGCGCGCGGAAGTCGTCGATGCGCATCTCCTCGATTGGCGCGCTGATCGCGTAGCCAGCGTTGTTGACCACGACGTCCAGCGTGCCGAATTGGCCAGCTTGACGGCCGCGTCGGCGGCCACGGGATCGGTGACATCCAGCGGCGCCGTGCGCACCAGGTCGCCGTGCTGGCGCACGAGATCATCAAGTTGTTCCGGGCGGCGCGCTGTTGCTAACACCCGCTCACCGCTGGCCAGCACGGCCTTGGCCAGCTCCCGCCCGAAACCGCGCGAGCTGCCAGTGATCAGCCAGGTCTTTGTCATGGTGAGCCCTTCCTGCCGCACGTGTAACACCACCTGAACCCCGTCCTGCGTTCTGGAACGGGTCAGGCCGCCAGCGTGGCGTCGAGCCAGTCGAACATGACCTGGTGGGCCCGGCCTAGGCCGCCGGCGTGAGTGTGCTCACCCGCGCCCTCGGCGCTGGTCAGGGTGACCAGGGTGGTGGGGGCACCGGTGAGGGCCTGCTGGACCAGTTGCGGCTGGCCCTTGAGGAACCGGTCGTTCTCGGGGTCCATGATCAGGGTGGGAGCCACGACCTGGTGGGCGATGCCGTCGAGGGTGTAGTCCCTGGCCCTGCGGATCAGGTCGGCGAAGGAGCCGACCCCGAAGACCCACATCCCGTTGCGCAGCCCCCACCGGAGCTGCGTGCTGACGGCCATGAGCATCGTCAGCACCGGGACTGCGACGTCGTCGCGGCCGTCGGCGATCCATGACCCGATAAAAGGCGGCAGGCTGCCGGCGAAGGCTGCGTGGAAGTCGTGGATGCCGTCGTCGAGGATGAGCGCGGCGACGCGGTGCTCGAAGGCGGCGGCCCGGGCGACGAGGTAGCCGCCCAGGCTGTAGCCGAACAGCACGATCTTGCCGGCCGCGATCTCGCCGCGGGTCAGCGCGTAGTCGACGACCGGGGTGATCACCGCTTCCCAGTCGGGGCGCATGACCAGTTTCTGTTCGCGCAGCGCGGCGCCCTGGCCGGGGCCGTCGAAGGCAAGGACGTTGTACCCGCGGCGCAGCGCGGCGGCGGCGATGGCGAAGTAGGACTCCTCCCGGGTGGAGTCGTATCCGCTGTTGTAGATGATGGTGGGGCGCGCGGCGCCGGAGTCGTCGACGAGGAACAGGTAGGCCGGCAAGGTGGTGCCCTCATACGGGATGGATACGGCCTGGACCGGGGTGTCAAACAGAGCGACCGCAGCGGCGAAGGTGTCGTGCTGGCCGGCCGACAGCACCGTCATTTCCGGGTCGGTGGCTGGCTCGTCGAGCAGGAAGTCCGCTGCGGTGCGGGTAGTAGTTCGATGCGCGCAGCAGGGCTTCCCGGGCGCTGACCCGGTGCCCGGCAGCCCGGGCCTTTTCGCCGGTGTCGTGCAGCCGCTGCGCGGTGGCCTTCCACGCCCGGTGCCAGCTCGCCTCATCCCCGCCGGTGATCGCGCTCGCGGTGACCAGGACCTCGCCTAGATCAGCCCCGCCGTACAGCGCAAACCCCGCGGTGCGCAGCGTTTCGAATGAAAACGTCTCGTCGTCGAACAGAAACTTCATGGCAGATTCCTCATCTCGTGTTGCGTGACTTCATGATCTTCGTGTTGCCCGTGTGTGCGGCTGATCCCAATGCCCGCATGGTCCGGCTGTCCGCTCAGCGCGTTCTGCTGTCAAGCGCTCTGCTGTCGAGCACCCGCCAACGGCGCAGCCACCGGGTGAGATCCGATGGGGTGATGATCCCCACCACCTCGCCATCGTCGGCCACGAGCACCCGCCCGGCCCCGCCGTCCTCGAGCTTGGCCATCACCTGATCCATGGGTGCATCCGGCGGCACCGCGACCTGGTCGCCGAGCGG
>DATGVY010000395.1:0-2092 GCA_035299845.1 Streptosporangiaceae bacterium | reverse complement strand
CGCCCGAGCCAGGCCGGCACCCGCAGCTGCGGCTTCGCGCCCGCGACCTCCACCAGGTAGGGCAGCCACTCGGCGACCGGCGCCGGGTCACTGTCCACCACGTTGTATACGCCCGGCGCGCCGCGGCCGACCGCGGCGACCGTCGCGGCCGCGGCGTCGGTGATCTCGATGAACGACCAGACCCCGGTCCCGCCGCCGATCACCGGCACCTGCCGCTTCCGCACCGTCTCCACCAGGAAGTCCCCGGTGCCCGGCCCGTAAAAGCCGCCGTAGCGCAGCACGAGCCCCTCCCGTGCCTGCGCCGGCACCGTCTTCTCCACATGCGCGATCGCCGCCGGCCCTTGCATAGCCGACCGGATGGGCCGCCACTCTGGCGGATCGTCTTCGGTCTTCACCGGGCCGGGACCCTTGTCCGGCCCGGCGCCCGCGTAGCTTTGCGCGATGACCCGGCTGGTGCCCGCCTCAGCGGCGGCCGCCAGCAGGTTGCCGGTGCCCCGGGTCCGGAGCTCGTTCGTGGCGGCGAACAGCTTGTCGGGATTGCGGAAGCTGCGCATGCCCGCCAGCGCGGTCATCTCATGCACGATCACCTCCGGCGCCGCGGCCCGCACCGCCGCGATCACCGCCTCGCGATCCAGCCCGTCCACCACCACCGGCTCCGCCCCCACCTCGCGCAACCGCCCGGCCTTGCCGGGCGTCCTCGTGGTAGCGGTGACCTCATGACCCTCCGCGACCAGGGCCGGAACGAGGTGCCGTCCCAGTGCCCCGGTCGCTCCCGTGACGAAGACCCGCATGATCTTTCCCTTCCGCCTGGTGCCTACCCCTCAAGACAAGCCACCACCCGGAGCTGTGACACTCCCGGCCCCGCCTTCCGAACCGCACAGGCCTACCCCCGCCCCGCAGGCCTCCCACGGCCAGGCACAAAGAATGATCTGCACGCCGCCAGTCACACCGCTGAGCCGACCCGGACGCCGCGCCGAGTCGGCAGGCGCCGCCGGCTACCTCGGGATCGCTCGGACGCCGTAACACTGCGTTATAGACAGCGACCGTGACTGCAGCTCACCGAGCTGCCATTCGGTCCCGGCTCCGGCCGGTGGTGCTAGTCAGGTGCTCACCGGCAACAGGACGATGCGGAGGGCCGGACCTCTTGCTGGGCGTTCAGGATGACCGAACTGACCCAGCGGCCCGGCGAACGCTGTGCCCGCTGCAGGCACGACCCCGGCTGTTCAACAAGAGCCTTCGCCGCGCCGGACCGGCGTGTCATCGAGGGTCAGTCCGTGCGGCTAAGTGCCGACTCTCCACGTCCAGAACGACGGTCAACTGACGGTCAGGTGATCTTGAAGGCCATCTCAGACTGATCAGAAGAACCGTCTGACCTGCTACTTTGTGGAGCCCCCTTACGGAATCGAACCGTAGACCTTCTCCCTACCATGGACCACCAGACGGTCCCTGTAAGCGCCGTAGAGGCTCTGAGCAGGCAGAACACTAGCTCGCGCTAGCGTAGACGAGCCCAGATCAGCCCCCACAGGCTGCGTTTCGCCCCCCAAATTGCCCCCCTTAACGATCTGCGCTTGACTCCAGATGTGCGGGCTTCAGGCGCCCGAGCACACGTTCGATCCTCTCCTCGTCTGCTTGCGGACTCGCACCCGACCGGGTACGCCGCGCCAGGCACGAACTCGAGGTCAGGCTCCAATCGATCCGTCAGGGTGATGATCGCCAGCGGACATCGTTCTGACCGCCGTTGTGGGGCGACAAACGCAACTTCATACGCCGCTGGCCTATCTGTAGCAAGTCCGTGGCTTCGCGGCTGCCGTGGCTGTGCAAAGAGACATACGGCCGCTGAGTAGACGCCGCGCTGGTGGCGCGAAGCGAGTACGACTCATCGCCTCCCGCCGGCGATCTCAGTGATCAGCGCCTAGGCTGGCGGCCTGGTTATGAGACCAGAATGAGCAACTCCTCCAATGGAACATCGCCGCCGCTTGCTACTCATAGGTCCCCGCCGCGCGGAGAGATAAGGCCTGCCGTCGCATCGAGTCGACAGGCACCTCGCTGGCGTAACTCGCCATGTAGTTAACCAGTTGCACGCGGGATTGCA
>DATGVY010000394.1:0-4821 GCA_035299845.1 Streptosporangiaceae bacterium | reverse complement strand
AGCCGCAGACCGGGCCGCAGACCGGCCGCAGACCGAGCCGCTGACCGGCCGCTGACCGGCCGACAGTCGGCAGGAGACGTCGGCGAAGGACAGCCGCGTCATTGAATCGGGGGCGCCGCTGACGGGCGGTGCGTCGCGGCGGCGGGCCGGAGCCTCGGTCAGGCGGCGCTCGTCTTGGCCAGGTACGCGGCCCACTGCGGGTCGCCGTCGTGCGCGGCGCCGATCAGCCGCCAGTGCGCGCCGCGCGGCACGACGGGCACGCAGCGCAGGCTCCAGCCAAGCTCCTCGATCAGCCGGTCGGCCTTGCCGTGGTTGCACCTCGTGCAGGACGCGACGCAGTTCTCCCAGGCGTGGGTGCCACCGCGGCTGCGGGGCACCACGTGGTCGATGGTTTCCGCCTTGGTCCCGCAGTAGGCACACAGGTAGTTGTCCCTGCGCATCAGCGCAGCCCGCGTCAGCGGGACGCGGCTGCGGTACGGCACCCGCACATAGCGGCGCAGCTTAATGACCGACGGGGCGGCCAGCTTGGCCGATGCCGAGTGCAGCACCCGGCCATCGGCGTCCTCGTGCACGACCTCGGCCTTCTCGCCGAGCACTAGGCACACAGCCCGGGGCAGGCAGACCGTGGTCAGGGGCTCATACGTGATGTTGAGCAGCAATACCCGACGCACGCGCACCTCCTGCCGGGTGCGCCGCTCCCGGACCCGGAGCACCCGTGACCAGTGTGATTGCCTGACGGCCCGTCCGACAACTCCAATAGCGTAACGGGGCGGGCCGCCAGTGGCACGTACCTAGCACCCGCCGGGCCGCCGCTGCCGGTAGCCCTAGAGTCAAGCCATGACGACCGCGTACCCGCCCGCATTTCGAGCTGATCTTCAGGAGATCCTGAACGGCTACCTCGTGGCTGATCCCTACCGCTGGCTAGAGGATCCCGGCAGCAAGGAGACCCGCAGCTGGCTGGCCGCGCAAGATGCGCTGTATGCCGAGCACCTGGCGGCGCTGCCCGGCCGGGAATCGCTGGCCACCCGGCTTGCCGAACTGCTCGGGGCGGGAACCGTCAGCACGCCCTCCTGGCGTGGCGGGCGGCGGTTCTTGCTGCGGCGGATGCCGGGCCAGGAGCACGCGGTGCTGTACACGGCGGCGGCCTCCGGCGGCGAGCGGGCGCTGATCGACCCGATGCAGATCGATCCGTCCGGCAGCACGACGCTGGACGCCTGGCAGCCCGACAAGGAGGGCAGGCTGCTCGCCTACCAGCTGTCCGAGGCCGGCGCGGAAGAGTCAACGCTGCGCGTCATGGATGCCGAGACCGGCCAGGACGTAGACGGCCCGATCGACCGCTGCCGGTACAGCGGCGTGGCCTGGCTGCCGGGCGGCAAGGCGTTCTACTACACCCGCAGGCTCGCCCCCGACGCGGTGCCGGACGGCGAAGACCAGTATCACCGGCGGGTCTACCTGCACCGGGTCGGCACTCCTGCCGATGACGACACGATGATCTTCGGCGAGGGCCGGGAGAAGACGAACTACTACATGGCCTCGGTGAGCTTGGACGGCCGCTGGCTGATCATCGGCGCGGCGGCCGGCACCGCGCCGCGCAACGACCTCTGGCTCGCCGACCTGACGGCCTCCGGGGAAGCCGCGCCCGACCTGCGCGTGCTGCAGCAGGACGTCGATGCGCAGACCACGGCCCGGGCCGGCCGGGACGGCGTGCTGTACATCTTCACCGACCGGGACGCGCCGCGCGGCCGGCTGCTGGCCGCCGACCCGGCCGAGCCTGGATTCAGCGGCTGGCGCGAGAAAATCCCGCAGGATCCTGAGGCTGTCCTGACCGGCTACGCGATCCTGGACGGCGACGAGCTTGGCCGGCCCGTGCTGCTGGCGTCCTGGACCCGGCACGCCATTGGCGAGATCAGCGTGCACGACCTGGCCACCGGCGAGCGGCTGGGCAGCATCCCGCTGCCCGGCCTCGGCACCGTCGCCGGGCTGAGCGAGCGGCCCGAGGGCGGGCACGAGGCGTGGTTCGCCTACACCGACAACACCACGCCGGTGGCCATCTACCGCTACGACGCCCGCACCAGCCGGGTCGGGCTGTGGGAGTGGGCGCCGGGCGCCGTCAACGTTCCCGACGTCGATACGCGACAGGTTGCCTACCAGTCCGCGGACGGGACCACGGTGCGGATGCTGGTCATCGCCGGGCGCCAGGATCGTCGCGAGCCGAGGCCGGCCATCCTGACCGGGTATGGCGGGTTCGGCATCAGCATGCTGCCCGGTTATGCGCCCACCGCGCTGGCCTGGGCGGAAGCCGGCGGCGTGTATGCGATCGCCGGGCTGCGGGGCGGCAGCGAGGAGGGCGAGGACTGGCACCGGGCCGGGATGCGCGACCGCAAGCGATGCGTCTTCGATGACTTCCACGCCGCCGCCGGGAAGCTGATCGCCGACGGCTGGACGACGCCAGCGCAGCTTGCCATCTCCGGTGGCTCGAACGGCGGGTTGCTAGTCGGCGCCGCACTGACTCAGCGGCCGGAACTCTACGCGGCCGTGGTGTGCTCGGCACCGCTGCTCGACATGGTGCGTTACGAGCGCTTCGGGCTCGGCGAGACATGGAACGACGAGTACGGGACCGCCGCCGATCCCGTGCAGCTTGGCTGGCTGCTGTCGTACTCGCCGTATCACCATGTGCGCGAGGGGACCAGGTACCCGGCGGTCCTTTTCACCGTATTCGAGAGCGATACCCGGGTGGATCCGCTGCATGCCCGCAAGATGTGCGCCGCGCTGCAGCATGCCGCCCCCGATTCGCTGGCCCGCCGGCCTGTCCTGCTGCGGCGGGAATCGGACGTGGGTCATGGCGCACGAGCCGTGAGCCGTTCAGTGTCGCTGGGAGCGGAGACGCTCGCGTTCGCGGCATTCCACACCGGGCTCGGGCTGTGAGGCCCCGCGGGCTGCTCAGGCCGGGCGGGGCTGCTCAGGCCGGGCGGGCTGCTCAGGCCGGGCGGGGCTGCTCAGGCGCGCGGGCTGCGCGGAGCGCCTCCTGGTAGTCATTCAGGGCAGGAAGGCGCCCGTGCCGCGCGGCGACCAGCTCCCCCAGCCCGCGCGCGGCGTGCACCACGATCTCGGTGCGGTGCTGGCCGGGCAGGCTGACGAGGGTGTCCCGGCCGAGCCGCAGCGCCTGCTCGGGCTCGTCGGCCTCGGCCAGGCACCGGGCCTCGCCGAGCATCACAAGGGCGCGATCCAGGAATTCGGCCGGGGAGTACAGCCGCAATGCGTGCGCGAACGCCCTGGTCGCGCCCTGGTAGTCGCCCAGGGTCACCAGGGCATCCCCCTCGTGGAAGAAAAGCTGGCGCTCGGTATAGCCGAACGCCGTGCCGGCGCTGTCGGCCGCCGGGAGCTCGCCCAGTGTGTCGTGGGCCCGGTCGAGCGTTCCCCTGACCCGGTCCAGCGCCTCCCGGCGGCCACGTCCTGCCAGCCGGGCAAGCGCCCGTGCCTCGATGACCGGCGCCATGACCCCGGCCACGCACGGCTTGCGGCCAGCCAGGTCAGTCCCGGCCCGGGCCAGTGCCGCAGCGTCCCGCGGATCGCCGTAGTAGAGCGGCACGAGCGCCTCGCGGGCGGCGACCCAGGCGCGGAGCCGCCGGTCGCCGGTTTCGTCCGCCGCTGTCCGCGCGGTCCGGAAGAACGACCGGGCCAGCCGCTGGTCGCCCAGGTTAATCATGGCCATGCCGGTCAGGCCGGCCAGCTGCCCGGCCAGCCGGCAGAGCCGTTCCGCGCACTCGATCGGCTGGCGCTCAGCGCACATGCGGCGGATGTCACCGAAGTCCAGGAGAACGTCGCAGAGCAGCCGCAGCGGCGGCACGCTCATGTACTTCGCGCCATGGCCCGCCGTGGTCTCCTCCCAGTGGTCGAGCATTGTCACCGAGACGGTCCGGCCGAGCAATGCGTCGTCCAGCTGGCGGCGAAGGTGGTCCGCGGCGCCGAAGAAGCGGCTGTCCGGGGCGGCCGCCGCATCCGTCAGCAGTCTGAGCAGCATGCCGCGGAGCACATCACCGGCGTCCCGGCCGTCAGCGCTCACGGCGCCCGCTTCCCGGCCGTCAGCACTCTCACCGCCAGCGTCCCGGCCGCCGGTGCTCACGCCGCCGGTGCTTCTGCTGCCGGATCGAGCTGCCGTTGCGGGCGACTCGGGCGCTGCGGGGACTGTCGCAGGCAGTGCGCGTCCGGCAGCTGCCATCGGGACCGCGGCCAGCCCCTTGGCCACGGGAAGCCCCTCACCCGCTGGGGCCACAGGTGCGCGGGCGCCTGCACGGTCCCCAGGTGATGCTGGCCCGGCCGCAACGGCGGTGACGGATACGCGGAACGCTCCGGCCTTGTCGGACGTAGCGCTGTCCGCCGTAGCGCTGTCCGCCGTAGCGCTGTCCGCTTCGGGACTGTCCGTCGCACTGGCCGCTTCGCCGCCGTGCGCCCGGCCGCAGAAGCACCGGCCCTGATAGCCCAGCTGCGGCGGATCCGCGCGGTAGACGGCACACAGGTAATGCAGGTACTCGGGCCCAGGGCGCTTCTGCCCGCTCTCGTAGGCGGACAGCAGCGTCTCGCTGAACCGCGGGGCTTGCCGTCCTTCCGCCACATACCAGGCCCTGACCTGCGCGACTACATCCGCCAGCGCGATCCCGAGCGCGAGCCGATAGGCGCGGATCCAGGTCGTGCCGTAGGCCGCCGCGCACTCCCGGCGGATGACGGCAGCGATGGCCGCCGGGTTCTGGCCGGCGACGATTTCGCGCGCCCTGATCTCGCGGGCCCTTGCCAGCTCGTTGCGGACGTCGCCGGGGGCTCGCG
>DATGVY010000393.1:0-9774 GCA_035299845.1 Streptosporangiaceae bacterium | reverse complement strand
CCCCGTCCGGGGCGAAGCTCGCGAGCTCGTCCGGCGGTGGCGGTGGCGGCGGCTACGGTTACTGAGATGCAGCCTGGCCGCTAGCTGAAGCTCCTGCGTGGTGGTTTCCCTGGTCGCGCTGGCCCGGGAAGCCGCCGCGCTGCCGTGCGGCGGCAAGTTCCTGGCTGTTCCAGGGCATGTCAGGGAAGCCTGCCGGTCAGTCCCCCTGGCCGCTCCACTGGCCTTCGCCGAGCAGATGATCCGCCACCCGCGAGAGGTGCCTCCGCATGGCATCCACGGCTCCGGCCGAGTCACGGGCGCGGAGCGCGGCGACGAGCATCCGGTGATCTTCCTGGTACTCCAGGCGGCGCTCGCGTGAGGCGCTCCGGCGCTTGAGGTCGCCCCATACCTGGCCGTGGCGCGCGGCCTCGATGACGGCATAGAGCGTGCCGAGCAGCTGGCTGTGGCTTGCCGCCACGATGCAGCGGTGCAGGGCCAGGTCCCAGGTCTCGAATTCCTCGTAGCTGGCCGCCCGGGCGCCGCCTGCCAGGCAGCGCTCCATCTCCTCGAAGTCAGCCGCCGTCGCCCATGCCACGACCAGGGGCATCGCCTGCGGCTCGAGCAGCCGCCGGATGGCCATCACATCGGCAGGCGCGAAGCCCTGTCCCGCGTCAGCGCCGGAGCGGCGCTGGGCGTCCGGCAGCATGGCGTGATCCAGGGCGCCGTCGCCAGCGGCCGCGCGCAGGGGATCGCGCAGGGGATCTGGTGCCGTGCGGAAGAAGGTGCCGCGCCCTACCTCGCGGGAGATGCGTCCTTCGGCCTGAAGGATCGCCAGCGCGTGCCGGACGGACGAGCGCGGCACGCCGAGCTCATCGGCCAGCCGCCGTTCGGTGGGCAGCCGGGAACCCGCCCGGAGCCCCGCGCGCCTTGACTCGCCGAGGATTTGGTCGGCCAGCTCGCGTCCTCGGCCGGCCTGCGCGGCGCCGGCGGCCTGTGCGCTATGCATGGCCGACGTGGTATCCCTGGGTGCCTGCATCACTCCCCGCCCATGCGGCTCGGCCCCGCCCATGAGGCTCGGCCCCGCCCATGCGGCTCGGCCGAGGCGGCGCTTTCACCACTTCCAACGCACCACTTCCAACCTTCAAACCAATCCTACCAATTAGCGAGGAGTCGTTGCCAACTCTTGACCAACTTTGCCTAACCACCACTATTGACCAGGTTTGGCGCCAGACCTATGCTCAACCAATCTACCGGACTCAACCAATCGGTCGGGACAGCCAGCTGAACAGGAGGCCAGGCAGGTGAGGCTTGCAACCCTGGTGACCGCTCGCGGATTGCGCCTGCACGTCCGGGCTCGCACTGGCTATGTTGACATCGCCGATGCGGCCGGTGACCCGCGGCTGGCATCGCTCGGCTTCCTTCTCCAGGCCGGCCCGGCGGCGACGGAGGCCGTCCGGGCGCTGCAGGACGGCACCGGAACGGAGTTCGAGCCCGGCGATTTCGGCCCGGCAGTCCCTGAGCCCGGCCGGATACTCTGCCTCGGCCTGAATTACCGTGACCATGCGCTCGAGGGCGGGCGGGAGGTGCCCACCTGGCCGGACGCGTTCGTGCGGGGCGCCGACAGCGTGCTCGGGCCCTACGCGGACCTGGTCAAGCCGGCCCTGACGGACCGATTCGACTACGAGGGCGAGCTCGGGATCGTGATCGGAAGCGGCGGCGGCCGCTACATTCCGGCGGCCAAGGCGGCCGACGCGATCGCCGGCTACGTCGTGCTCAACGACGCATCGGCACGGGACTGGCAGCGGGCCGGTACGCAGTGGACCGCGGGCAAGAACTTCGACGGCAGCATGCCGATCGGCCCGGACCTCGTCACCGCCGACGAGGTGGACATTTCCGACCTGGCACTCAGCACGGTGCTCAACGGCGAGGTCATGCAGTCGGCCCGCACCTCGCAGATGATCGTCGACGTCCCGAGCGCGATCGAGTTCTTCTCGTCCTTCACCCGGCTGCGGCCGGGGGACGTGATCGCCACCGGGACCCCCGGCGGCGTGGGCTTCGCCCGGCAGCCGCCGGTCTGGCTACAGCCCGGTGACGTTATCGAGGTCACCATCGAGGGCATCGGGACCATCAGCAATCGCGTGGTGGCCGAGGACGGCGACCGCGGCCACTGGCGGTGGCGGCCACGGAGCCTGGGCGGAAGCGGGCTCTGAGCCCGCCACCCGCGACCCACCGAACACATCTACCGAGGGGATAGCAATGTTCACATCCCACGGGTCCGCGGTACCGAATGCGGGCCGGCCAGGAAGCACGCGGGGCGGGTGCCGCACGTCGCACGGGTATACCCGGGCTTGCGCGGTGCTCACCGCGGCTGCGCTCGTCAGCGCGGTCACCGCCTGCAGCAGCAGCTCAGGCGCCGGATCCAAGGCGCCGCTTGTCGTCGCAGACGTTGCCCCCTTCAGCGGGGTGGACGCCGCGCTCGGGCCGACGTACCTCGTCTCCTGCGATGGCGCGACGCAGGCCATCAACAAGGCTGGCGGCGTACTCGGCCACAAGATGACCTGCACGTCGGTCGACACCAGGGGTGACCCGGCGGATGCCGTCCCCGCGGTCAACAAGCTGTTCGCGACCACCTCCAACGTGGTGCTCGTCATCGGCTCGACATCAGACGAGGCAGCCGCCGTGGTCCCGATCATCAACAATCACAAGACCGTCGTGTTCGGCATGACCGGCCAGGACGAGTTCGACAAGGTCAAGTACCCGTACTTCTACCGGCTGGTGCCGCCGGACCTCGAAGAGTCCTACGCGATGGTCGCGATTGCGCAGAAGCTGGGATACAAGCGGATCGCGCTGGCTTTCGGCAACGACATCGGCTCGCAGACGTTCGTGCAGCCTGCGATCAGCGCGCTCAAAAAGGCGGGCATGACGCTGACGGCGAACGAGACGCTGGACCTGAAGGCCACCACGTTCCGCACCGAGGCCCAGAAGATCGTTTCCTCGCATCCCGACGCGATCATGACCGAGGCGCTCGGGTCCGCGGATCCCACCTTGTTCGCCGAGATCAAGCAGCTGAACGGCGGCAAGATCATCCCGATCATCGGCACATCGGCTGCCATCTCCCCGGCCTTCTACCAGGCCGCCGCACGGGCGGTGGGCGCGGCCGCGTTCGCGGCGAACTTCCATGCGGACAACCTGGTGACGGCAACGAGCGGCCCGGCCTACGACGCGTTCTCCAAGGCGCTGTTCGCGGTCAAGGGCAAGGTCGCGAACGCCCAGACCGGTAACTTCAGTACCTACTTCACCGCGCCAGGGGCCGTGCACCTGTACGACGGGATCAACCTGACCGCGCTGGCGATGATCGCGGCGAAGAGCACCGACACCGCCAAGTGGAAGCCCTTCATCACGACGATCGGCGACGGCGTTCCCGGGGCGACCGTGGTGAACTCCTTCGCCCAGGGAGCCGCGGCGCTCAAGGCAGGCAAGAAGATCAGGTACATCGGGCCAGGCGGGCCGACCAGCTTCGATGCCTTCCACGACTCTGCCGGGATCGTCCAGATTGACACGTACAGCGCCACCGGCACGGTGAGCGTCGTCGGCAACATCTCCGTCGCCCAGCTCCGGGCACTCTCGGGATGATCAGCTGCCCGGGCGGCACGGAGATCCGCCCGGGGCTCCCCACTCCGGCGAGCCCCGGGCGACTCCGCGGTCCGGGAGCTGCCAGACAGGGAGCCCCGGGCGGGCGGGGGTGATCCCGCCATGAGCATCTTCCTCGCGTCGGTCGGCTTCGGGCTGATCACCTCGGCGGTGCTGGCGATAGCGGCGATCGGCTTCACGCTGCAGTTCGGCGTGACCGACGTGCTCAACCTGGCGTTCGCGGCGGTGATGACCGCGGGGGCGTACGTTGCCTACTGGGTGAACGTGTCCGGCTTCTCCGTCTGGATCGGCCTGCTGGTCGCCATGGCCGCCTGCTCGCTGCTCTCGGTCCTGCTGAACGTCGTCGTGTACACGCCGTTCCAGCGGCGCGGCTCCTCGCCGATCACGCTGGTGATCGTGTCGCTCGGGATGGCGCTCATCATCGAGTTCGGCATTGAGGCGAAGGTGGGCGGCATCGATGTGTCCTACACGATGGGGCAGGGCAGGACGTTCCGTGTCGGCGGCCTGATCCTGACCACCGTGCAGCTGGTGATCATCGGGATCAGCCTGGTCGTCATGGCGGGAGTGCACGTCCTGCTCAAGTACAGCCGGCTCGGCAAGGCCATGCGGGCCACCGCGGCCAACCGCACGCTGGCCCGCAACTGCGGCATCCGGACCAGCCGGGTGATCACGCTGACCTGGGCGCTGACCGGCGCGATGTGCGGCCTGGCCGGAACCGTGTTCGCGATCGACATCGGCAGCTTCGGTCCCACCAGCCCTGACCTGTTCCTGGTGCTGATCCTGGCCGCGGTCTTCCTCGGCGGACCCGGCCATGCCTACGGCGCGATGCTGGGTGCTCTCCTGATCGGCATCGCCACCGAGGTCAGCGCCGCCTTCATCGCGCCCGACTACAAATACGTCGTCGCATTCGTCGCGCTGCTCGCCATGCTCGCCATCCGCCCGGCCGGCCTCCTCGGCGCCCGGGCATGACCGCAGGAAGGGGCCGGCCCGATGTACTACGTCCTTAACCTGCTGGTGTACGGAGCAGTGGATGCGATGGCCTGCCTCGGCCTGAGCCAGCAGTTCGGCATAGCGGGCGTGACCAACTTCGGCTTCATCATCTTCCAGGCGGCGGGCGCCTACGCGGCGGCTATCTTGTCCCTGCCGCCGGACAGCGCGAACGGCGGGTTCCAGAGCTACCTGGGCGGGTGGAGCCTGCCCTTCCCCATTCCCTGGATCGGTGCTGCCGTCGCGGGCGCGCTGCTCGCCCTGCCCTTCACCTTCCTGGTCGGCCGCAGGCTGCGCGGTGACTTCGCCGCCGTGGGCCTGCTGGTCACCGCGGTCCTGGTCAACCTGCTCGTGACGGACTACCGGCCGTTCCTGAACGGCGACGCGGGGCTGGCCATCGTCCCGTCGCCGCTGCAGGGCGAGCTCAATCCCGGCTCCACGGGCTATCAGTGGGCCTACGCGGCGGTCGTGATCGCGCTGGCCGGCGGCGTCTACTGGTTCGTGCGGCGGATCACCGAGTCCCCGTACGGCCGCACGCTGCGGGCGATGCGTGACAACGACCGGGTCGCCGACTCGCTCGGCAAGAACCTGCTCTCGCTGCGGACCGCGATGCTGGTGACCGGTGGGGCCATCGCGGGCCTCAGCGGCGGCGTGCTGGTCGGATTCATCAATACCTGGTCCCCGGCGGCCTGGACATATGCGGAGACCATCGTGCTCTTCGCCGCCGTGATCATCGGCGGGGCCGGCAATCACCGCGGGGCGGTGCTCGGCGCTGTGCTGGTGCCGCTGGCCTTCGAGGAAGGGTCCAGGTTCATCCCGAACAGCCAGAACCTGCCGCCGAACCTGATTCCGTCGCTGCAGTGGGTGGCGATCGGGCTGCTGATCGTTGCCTTTTTGTGGTTCCGCCCGCAGGGCGTCCTGCCCGAGCGCAAGCGGGTCATCGCCATGCCGGGAAAGGCGGCGGCCAGCGCGAGCACGCCGGCCGCCGTGCCGGGCCGCGCCCCGCCTTCCGCGGGCCAGGGCGTCGGCGTCTCTGTCGGTCAGGGCGACGGCGTCTCCGCGGGCCAGGGCGCCAGGGCGCACGGCGCCGTTCTGCAGGCCGTCGACCTGAGCCGGGACTTCGGCGGGGTCCATGCCGTGTCCGGCGTTTCGCTGGCAGTCCGGCCCGGCACCCTGACCGGGCTGATCGGCCCCAACGGCGCCGGCAAGTCCACCCTGCTCGCGCTGCTGGCGGGCACCGACCGTCCCTCCGCTGGCAAGATCCTCTACCAGGGGAACGACATCACCGGCCTGCCCGCCTATCGCCGGGCGAGGATCGGGCTGATCAGGACATTCCAGCTGGCCAGCGAGTTCAAGCGGCTCACCGTCATGGAGAACCTGCTGACCGCCGCACCGGGACACCGCGGCGACTCGCTCCGCGGCGCGGTGGCCGGCCGGCGCTACTGGCGCGGGGACGAGGCGGCGATGATCACGCGGGCCGAGGCCATCCTCCGCCGGTTCGGCCTGACCGACCTGGCCAATAGCTATGCGGGGGATCTGAGCGGCGGCCAGCGACGGCTGGTGGAGATCATGCGGGCGCTGATGACCGAGCCAGCGGTGCTGCTGCTTGACGAGCCGATGGCCGGCGTGCACCCCGAGCTGGCCAGGCGGATCGGCATGGCGCTGACCGGACTCTGCCGCGAGGGGATGACCATCTTGATGGTCGAACACGAGCTTGCCATCATGGACGAGTTCTGCGATCCGGTGGTGGTGATGGCCGAAGGATCCGTGCTGGCGCAGGGCACGATGGCAGAGCTCAGGGAGCGGACCGAGGTCGTGGAGGCCTATCTTGTCGGCTGAGCTTGCCCTGCGGGGCGCATCGATGCGGGCTGACGGGGTGACGGCCGGCTACGGCGGCGATCCGGTGATCCATGCCGTGTCGGTCCGGGCCGAGCCACGGGAGGTCGTGTCCATCGTGGGGCCGAATGGGTCCGGCAAGAGCACGCTGCTGAAAAGCCTGGTCGGCGTGCTGCATGTGTCAGCGGGAACGGTCATGATCGGCGACCGGGACGTCACCAACCTGCCGCCGGAGGAGGTCGCGAGGGCAGGCGTGGGATACGTGCCCCAGGTGGATGACGTGTTCGCGCCGCTGACGGTCAGGGAGAACCTGGAGATGGGCGGCTACCTGCTGCCCAGGACGCAGGTCAGCGCCCACATCGAGCAGGTGATGGCGGTGTTCCCGAGGCTCGGCTCGATGCTTGGCCGCCCCGCGGGCAAGCTGAGCGGCGGCGAGCGCAAGATGCTGGCCATGGGCCGGGTGCTGATGCTCGAGCCTGCCGTCTTCCTGCTTGATGAGCCGACCGCGAGCCTCGCCCCGGCCATCGCGCGCTCACTGCTTGATGAGCATGTCCGGAGACTGGCTGAGGGGGGAGCGACCGTGCTCATCGTCGAGCAGCGGGCCAGGGCGGTGCTCGCCATCTCGGACCGGACGTACGTGCTCGGCGGTGGCCGGCTGCAGCTGGAGGGCACTCCGGCCAAGCTGTCAGCCAGCCCGGATTTCGTCCGGTCCTTCCTCGGCGGCGGCGGCCAGTCGATTCCCTCGGGCGGTGCCTGAGCCACCGCCTGGCGGACCGGTCAGACAGCGATGGCAAACTCGTGCTGGCAGCGCCGGAGACGTCAGCCGCGGGGGAGTGCCCGCTCACCGGCGGGCTGGCACGATCACCCGGAGCGCCCCCGGGAGGGCACGGATCCGCAGCGGGGTGCCGGCCGGCAGCGGCGCGGCCCACGGCAGCGCCTCGCCGTCGGCGGCCGCGAGCATCGCCCGGTCCACGGTCACTGTCACTTCGGCCGCCTGACCCAGGCCGACCTGCGGCAGCGTGACGTGCGTCCCGTCCTTGACCCTCAGCAGAACGCGGATGAACGCGAGCCTCGGCGCGTGCCGCATGGTGACGACATCAAGGACGCCGTCGTCAATCTCGGCCGGCGGGGCGACCTTCATCCCGCCGCCGAAGTAGGCGCAGTTCGCGATGACGACGGCGTAGCCAGCGAACGCCCAGCCGGGGATCTCCTCCTGGCCGCCCGGCTCGACCCGGAAGACGGCGGGCGTCCAGCGGGCCAGCGCACGGACCGCCGCTACCGGGTACACGATCGGCCCGCGCAGCAGCCTGGTGCGGTTGGCGATCTCCCCCGCGACGGACGGCACGCCGAGGTAGACGCTGATGGCGACGATCGCCTCTGGCTGCCCGGGAACGCTGGCGCCGATGAGATCGATGGCCCGGACCTGGCCGTCCACCAGGACACGTGCAGCGGCGGCCGGATCAGCGGGCAGGCCGAGCGCCAGCGCCAGATCGTTGCCGCGCCCCGCCGGGATGATCCCGAACGTGCCGTCGGCGGCTGACACCGCGCCGGCCAGCGCGCCAGCCATGCCGTCCCCGCCGACCGCCACCACCACGTCGCCGCGCCGCGCCGCGGCATCCGCGAGGTCGCCGGCATGCGGAAGGCTCGCCGACAAGCTGACCTGGTAAGCCGCACCGGCTTCGTCGAGCGCCGCGGTCGCCGCACGGACTACCCGGCGGGCGCGGCCGCCGCCGGCCGCGGGATTGACCACGAGGCAGAGCGGGCCGTTCACCGGGCCGCCTCCCTCGGTGGCGGTCGGCCGGCGCCGCACCGGCCGAGCGCCGCGATCACCGCGTAACGTGCATCGGCGGCAGTCCGGCCGGGCCGGGCGTACGATCGGATGCCATGGCGAGTCAGGGTAGCGCGGTGGCCGGCACCGACGCGCGGTATCTCCAGGTGCAGACCACCACGGATTCGCGGGCGGAGGCAATGGACCTTGCCCGCGAAGCCGTCGAGGCGCGACTGGCCGCGTGCGCTCAGGTGGCCGGCCCGATCGCGAGCATGTACTGGTGGGACGGCGGGCTGGAGCGCGCCGAGGAGTGGATGTTAATACTCAAGCTGCCCACCGACCGCTATCAGGAGCTGGCCGATTTCCTGACGGAGCGGCACAGTTACGATGAGCCTGAGATAGTCGCAACGCCGATCGTCGCGGGCTCATCGGCGTACCTAGGCTGGATAGAGGAGGAAACTCGCCCGACGTGATCGCTGCGGAAGGATCGCCATGAGCCAGCGGGCCAGCGAGTCTGATGGCGGCGAGCAGACCTGGCCAGGGCCAGCGGGGCTGTTTGGCCCCGGCTCGGTTACCTGGCGGATCATGGACGAGCCGGTCATCTGGCTGGCCGGGCTGCGCTCCCTTTACCTGCAGGCGCTGAACCCCAGGGTGATGCGCGCTACCTGGCAGAATGCCGGGTTTGGTAATCGCCGCGAGGCGTGGGGGCGGTTCGTCCGCACCGCCGAGTTCGTTCGGGTGCGGACGTACGGGACCGCGGCCGAGGTCGAGCGGGCCGGCCGGCGGGTGCGCAAGATCCACGCCACCCTCACCGGGACCGACGCCGACGGGAGCATCATCCGGCTCGACGAGCCGGAACTGCTGCTGTGGGTGCACTGCGGCGAGATCGGATCGTATGTGGAGATCGTGCGACGGTGCGGCATGGGACTCTCCGCCGGGGAGCTCGACACGTTCGTGGCCGAGCAGCGGCGCAGCGCTGTGGTGGTGGGCCTCGATCCGGCGGCCGTGCCGGCCAGCGTCGCGGAACTCGGCAGCTACTACGCGCGGGTCGCGCCCGGGCTGTACGCATGTGATGAGGCCAGGGAGGCGCTTCGCGGTTCCTTCAACCCGCCGGTGCCTGCCGAGTACGCGGCGCTGCGGCTGATCGTGCCGCCGCTGGGCGCGGTGGCATTCGCGACGCTGCCGCGCTGGGCAAGGAAGCTGTACGGGACCCCGGGCATCCCGCTGACCGATGTCGCAGCGACCGCGACGCTCCGTGGCCTCTACCAGTCGACCACGCACGTCCCCCGGCAGCTGTTCTATCTTCCTGTCGTGGCGGCGACGCGACTGCGAGCCCGCGTGCCCGGCCGTGCCGTCCGAGCTGTCCCGCCGAGTGCTGCATAGGCTGGCACTATGCCGCACTTGCCGGGCATGTCGGCAGGCGCCTGAGCCAGCGGAGGGCGCGTGCCCGAGAATCCGGGCACGTGCACAGCGAGTGGTCGTGGGACGCGCCCGGCGGCTCGATGGAGCGAACCTGCGCGCGGGCCGTGCAGATCGGCCTTCCCAGCATCGCG
>DATGVY010000392.1:0-11082 GCA_035299845.1 Streptosporangiaceae bacterium | reverse complement strand
CTGCCGGTTTCGCAGCCGGGCCGTCACGGCGGCCAGCGATACACGCCGCGCTCGGCCCGGAGCCGCGCCGGGGCAGCACCGCCTCGAGTTTGATGACGTGCTGCCAGTCGTCACCAAAGTCGTAGTCGTAAAACAGCCTGTCACCGGCATCGCCAGCACCTCATCGAGGCGCACATCTTCCTCGGGGACCCCCACCTCACCTTCATCCACCTGGAAAGGGCACAGGTAGTGCTCGGTCTCGGGATCGTAATGCCCCGGCCAGGAGCCAAACTGATGCAGGTGGCTGTCCGTCCAGCCGAACGCTACCTGGATGATCTCGTGGACCTGGTCGAGAAACAGGTCTGACGCCAGCTCGAGCCGCCGCCAGAGCGGCGGCCTGGTCCCCCTTGAGGTCGATCCGGACGCGGTAAGTGACGACCTCGCACCCGTACCACCAGCCAACGTCGACTCGGACGAGGTCCTCTTCTATCCAGCCGGGAGTTCATGAGCCGCGGCGGCGCAGGCATCGAAGAACGGCCGTTGATGCCGCACCCGCCGGTTTGTCCGCGGCCCTCAGGCAGGCAGCGTGGAAGCATCGGTGGGGCAGGCCCGGACCGAGGAGACCGCGGTGATGTCCGACGTGTTCGCGCCCTTGTTGATCAACACCGGCCCGGTTGGTCCCGCGGTCCGAGCGAAGTGGCGGGTGAGCAGCTTGTCGAACTCCTCGGCGCGAAGCGGCCGCGAGAAGTAGAAGCCCTGCCCCACCTGGCAGCCGAGCATCTTGAGCTCGGCGGCCTGGTCCTTGGTTTCCACGCCCTCGGCCACCGCCGATATGCCCATGGCATTGGCCAGGTCGATGATGGCACGGACGATCGCCGAGTCCACCGGGCTCTCGGCGACGCCCTGCACGAAGGTGCGGTCCACCTTTACTTCGTGCACCGGGAACTGCTTGAGGTACGCAAGTGAGGAGTGGCCGGTGCCGAAGTCGTCGATGGCCAGGCGCACCCCCAGCCGGTTGAGCTTCTTCATGACCTCCCGAGCACCGGAAAGGTCTTCCATGACCACGGTCTCGGTGATCTCGAATATGAGCAACTCCGAGGGCAGGCCGGTTGCATCGAGGGCCGCCGCCACCTGCGGCAAGAGCCCATTCTCCTGAAACTGGCGGGGTGAGAGGTTGACGCTGATGGGCAGGTCCACGTCCAACCGGTCCCGGATCGAGCGCACCTGCCGACACGCTGTGTCCAGAACGTAACGACCGAGCGGCAGTATCAGCCCTGTCTCCTCTGCCATCGGGATGAACCTCATGGGGCTGATCAAACCGTTCTTGGGGTGGCGCCACCGCACCAGCGCCTCTGCGCCCACGATGTGCTGCTCGTCAAGGGAGTAGAACGGCTGGTAGTGCACCTCGAGTTCATCTCGCTCGAGCCCTTTGCGCAGATCGGCCTCGATCTGGAGCCGCTCGGAGGAGCGGCTTCCCATGGAAGCTTGGTCGAACACCTTGTAGATGCCGCCCCCGCCCCTGGCTTTGGCGTCGTACATCGCCACGTCGGCGTTGCGAAGCACGTCGTCGGCTGTCTTACCTGGCTCTGTAAGGGCGATGCCGACCGACACGCTGGCAACAAGCTCGTAGCCGCCGGAAAGCACCATGGGCTGTTCGACGGCGGCGCAGATGCGCCGCGCTGCGGAGACCGCCACGTTCACTCCAGCCACGTCCTCCAGCAGCACCACGAACTCGTCGCCGCCGAAGCGAGCAAGCAGGTCGTGACTCCGCACCACCCCCTTCATGCGGGCCCCGATCGCCGCCAGGAACTCGTCGCCGGTCACGTGACCAAGGCTGTCGTTGACACTCTTGAAACGGTCCACATCGACAAAGATCAGAGCGTGGGTCTTGCGGTCTAGGGCTGACCGCCGCAGCGCCTGATCGAGGCGCTCCACCAGCAGCCGGCGGTTCGCCAGGCCGGTGAGGCTGTCGTAGAAGGCGTGATGTTGGAGTTCGTCTTCGAAGGCTTTGCGTTCGGTGATGTCGCGAAAGGCGATCACCGCACCTGACGGTGTGCCGTCGCTCATGACCGCAGAGGCCGTATATGCAACCGGGATGGTGCCGCCGTTCTTGCCGGGGAACCGGGCGTCGTCCTCCCGGATGGTGCGGCCCGTGCGCATGGCCTGGCGGGCCGGTACGAGCAGAAAGTCGGGCGCCGTGAGGGCGCCATCGCTCACCGGGTCGTCGATCGTTATGTTGAGCGACGGCAGCTTCATCATGTCGGCCGCGGCCCGGTTGACGAAGGTCAGCTTCCCGTCTGCGTCTATGGCGCAGACGCCTTCTCCGATGTTGAGGGTGATCGAGGAGAGCCTCTCGCGCCCGACATGGACCTGCTGGTATAGCTCGGCATTGCTGAGCGCGCCGTTGCCCACGGCGGCCAGCGCCCTCAGCAGGCCCCGATCGGCGTCGTCGAAGGGCTCATCCCGTCGCCGGCCCGACGCCACCAGCCACTGCTGCTGATCGGCAACGGTCATAGGCGCCGCCAGCTGACCAGGGCCCGGGTCGTCAGATGTCAGGGTTGCCTCCGGGCTGCGAAGCAGCCGCCGTACCGACTCCAAGATCGTCTCGAGCACCGCCTGCTGCCGCAGCCCCCGGTTTGCCTCCAACGTGACCTCGTACAACCCCTCCATCCGGGCGCGGTCATACAGCGCCGCGAACCGGGCGCTGATGAGCCGGCGCTCCACGACCAGGCCCGGGATTGCCAGCGCCACTGCCCACAGATGAGCCTGTATCGCCATTGCCAAGACCACGCCAACCAATGCTCCCGCGCCAGCATGTGTCACCTGGATCGGAAGATCGCTGGTGAACTCTCCCCAGGTCGTGCCCATCGAGACCACGACGCCGGCCACGAGGAACGTATTGATGACGAAGTACACTCCCACCCCGAGCATGATGGCTGCAATCTGACCTGCGGTGAGGGAATTCGAGGGAGCAGCGATACTGCGGCTCACAGCCAGTCCCAGACCCGCCGCGATCAGAACTTGCCCAACATTGAAGGCCGACTTGAGAAGAGGACGTCGGCGGGCGACCTGAGCCAAGACGGTCGCCAGGGCAAAGGTCCCCAAAGTGACCAGCGGTGGCACGAGGAGGGCAAGGATCACAAAGAAACCCTCGTCCATATTGAAGGCCGCGGATTCGCCTCCCCGGTACACCACGACCGGCCACACCCAGCTCCCCAGGGCAAGAGCGCCCACCGCAGCTGCGACGATCCATTGGCTCTCGTCGACGTGCCCGGAGGCCGATTGCCTCCATACGGCGACGATCAAGGTAAGCGCACCACCCACGACCGAAGCCGCGACGACGGCCCGGGTAGCAGGCGATACCTTCATAGCTTGACTACCGCATCGGGGCACATGTCAGCTCCATGCTGAGCTGTTCCAGGCCCAACTGTTCCAGGCAGAGCCGTCCCAGGCAGAGCCGCTCCAGGCTGAGTCGTTCCAGGCCCAGCCAGTCCAGTCTCTGCCATTCCACGCTGCGCCGTTCCATGCTGCGCCGTTCCACGCTGCGTCGTTCCAGGCCCAGCCGTTCCAGTCTCCGCCGTTCCACGCTGTGCCGTTCCACGCCCAGCCAGTGGTTGGCGGCTGATTCCAGGACTTCCCCGACCACAGGTTCTTGTTCCATGTGTCGACGGGGCGGGTGGGCGACAGCGAGACCGTGGTGCCACGCGAGGTCGGGGTCAGGCTGGCGGCCGACTGGCTGAAGTTCATCGGGCCCGAGGTGGCGGCGGCGTAGGCGTTGAGGGTCCCGTGGCCGTCGACGAAGGGGTTGCCGACCGGACCAGGGTTGGCAGTGCCGAGCAGGCGGGCCTTTATCTGGTTGGGGGTGAGACCCGGGTTGTCGGCCAGGACCAGCGCTGCCGCCCCGCTGGTGATAGCCGCGCTGAACGAGGTGCCCGAGCCGACGAAGTTCGCCGAGCCGACCCGGGCCGAGGGATGGTTGTTGTAGATCGTCGAGCCCGGTGCGGCCAGGCTCACAACAGACCGGCCCGAGGTGACCAGGTCAGGCTTGACCCAGCCGTCGGGCGAGGTGGGCCCGACGCTGCTGAAGTCGTTCATCTCGTCGTCGGTGATCGACTGCGTGGCCATGTCGTCCAAGGCGCCCGCCGTGATCACCAGCGGGTCGTCGCCGGGGGAAAGGATGGTGCCGTTGAACGGCCCGGCGTTGCCCGCCGAGGCCACCACCGCGATACCCGAGTTCCACACCGCCTCTACCGCCTGGTCCAAGGGGTTGTTGACCGTGGACTGGCTGGGCTGGAATCCCAAGGAGATGTTGAGGATCTTGATGCCGTAGCTGCTCTGGTGATCGACCGCCCACTGCAGGCCCGAGATCAAAGTCCCCAGGTGGGTCGTGCCATCCGCCCCCGCCACTTTGACCGACACCAGCTTGGCGCCAGGCGCTTCGCCCGAGTACTGCCCGTTCGACGAGGCCCCATTGCCGGCGATTAGGCCGGCCACGAAGGTGCCATGCCCGTAGCTGTCCTGGTACGGGTTGCTCCCGTTCGTCAGGTCCACCCCACCGACCAGCCGCCCCGAGAAGTCGGGCAGGTTGTCGATACCCGTGTCCAGCACGGCCACGGTGACCCCCTGGCCGGTATCGCCACCTGACGCCAGCCGCGTAGACCCGGTCTCCTGCAAAAACGCATCAGAAGGCGTGTGGGGCCCGGTTGACTCCGTCGTGGACTGGACACTCACCGAAACATCAGGAGTCACGGTGATACCCGGCATCGCCGCCAGCAGCGGCTCCTCAGCCGTGGGGATCAAAGCGTCGACCCCGTCGATGAGGTGGTACTGCGTCAAAACGGTGCCGCCCACCTCCAACACCGCCGCGGCCGGGCTCAAAAGACCGTCCGCGGTGACAATGACCGTCTCACTCGGGCTCGCCGACGCCGCCGGGACGCCAGCCATCGACGTGCCCGCTAACGCAGCGACTGCCGCTGCACCCGCGGCGGCGATCCGGCCCTTCTTCCACCAGGCGAGCCGTGTCCGATAACCGGCGCCTGCGCCGGATGAGCTGGCATGCCGCATCTGGCAGCCCCTCCCCTTGGGTGCCTTTGGAGGTATCTACCGTACGCTGAGAGGTCGGCTTTAGAGGGAAATTCACTAACACCAACCCACCTTTAGGGAATAAAACGACCGATACCATCTGTGCTAGTTCTAGCACCGAGGGCGGTATTTCCTGAAAGTGCGGATAATACTGTAATGACGGGCTGGACGATCTGATCTTGAGGGTGGTGGCTGCGGACGCGGTTTTCTTGCCGCCTACGTTTCTGCGGCTTGCTGGTGAGGCCTTGCCGGGGATCTTGGCTCTCTGTCTTGGGGTGGCCGCCCGGCATGGCATCCAATTACCATCACTTGGGCATGGCCGCCCACCTACCGGGGCGGCTGGATTAAACCGTGAACGGGTATGTCAGATCTCTGGCGATCAGAGAAGAATAGGTGACCTGCTGGGACGAGATCTGCGCTGCTGGCTCCGCGTGGACCCGATCCGGACCGATCCACGGTTGGCTCTGCGGACCTCCCGGCGGGGCTTGCGGTCACGCGCCTGACAACCGGCGGTCCCGCTCGTCGAGCCCGTCGAGCATCACCCGCACGGACAGGCCGACGTTACCGACCTGGACGTGGTTCTGGGCCTGCTCCTGGCGGGTGAAGACGCGGGCGGTCACCGAGCGCGCGCTCGTGAGCGTATAGCCTGACGTCGGCGCATCTGGTCCGGCGGCGACGCGAGAAGTACCGCCCCGACCGTGGGCAGCACCGGATGCGATTTGACGGCACAGCGCCGGGCTTCATCTGCAGGCCGGCATGACCGCAGGAGCTGATGTTTCAGGTCAGGTCCGGCGTTCGCGCACATAATGCCCCTTGCCAGGCACGCTGACGATCCTTCCCTCACCTTTCAAGATCGAGAGGGCGCGGGCCGCCGTGCGGTGCGACACACCATGATGCTGGCTAATCGTATGGATGGAAGGGACGCGGCCGCTGAGCGTCCCTTCCGCGATTTCGTCTCGCAGCATGACTGCCAATTGCTCGTACGGCGGCATAGCCGAGTCAGGGTCGATCACATTGGCCAGCATTCCCCGTGATGGCCTGGTTTGCAAGATCAACTTTGGTTGATGGTGACAGGCCGGCGGCTTGCCACGTGGACCGCACACTGTACTGGACTGTTAACGCCGGGAATCAGGCCAGCGATCTTGACTACGTGCACAGGCTCGGCGGCACTACAGAATTGCCCGATCTGGGCGCCACCGCCAGGCTCGTGCCGAGCAGCCGCTGGCCTCCAAGCGGATCTGCGAACTTGCCCACGGTGTCTCCACCAACACTCAGTGACCAGCTTGTGGACGATCGTGTATACGGCAGCAGAGCGCGCAGCGTCACACTGCACTGCATAAGCCCGGCGGATGTTCTCCTGGCCGCAGCTGGCGTCGTGCCTGGCAATGATCATGGTGAGCCAGATGCCGAGTTCCTGACCGAGCCCAAGGACCACGGTCGCGAAATCCGCGCCCACATCCGCGACCCGGATGGCCACTTGATCGAGGTCGGCCAGACGACGGCAAGGCCGAGCCCGCCGTAGAACGGCGAGCCCTGCCACCACCTTGATCGCCTGCGAGCCACGATCGCGCCGGCACTGCAGCCCTGCGGAACCACCCCGCGCCGGCGACGCTCACGGTTCCGCTTTCCGGACAAGCTGGCAGACTGCCCAGTGCGCCAACAACTGCATGACCTGTAGTACGTCGCCGGACTACCTCCGTCACAGAGCGTGCGCCTTGCCCGGTCTGCCTACTCGGAAGTCCCCGACGGCCATGATGAGGAGGCGCCGGGCATGCGCGCTGCCGATGGCCCGGGCGGGCGAGCAGTCCGTGCTGCTGGCCCAGCGCCCTGTCCTGCGGTGAAAGAGCGGTGAGCCTGGGCCAGTTGCTGGTCACCGAGTTGGCGACCTCGTGAGATGCCGTCAAGTGCGTCATAGAGGTCTTGGCGGAGGTGGGCCATGTCGGTGAGTTCGCGAGCAGGGCCATGATCTCGTGCCCGGCAGTCAACCCGACGGCCAAGCGCGATGGCGCGGGCGCCCCGCGCTGGCTGATCCCCGGTTCCCCGGACCGGCCGCCGCCGCGGCCCCCCGGCGGCGCTGCCGTAGAGTACGGGCGTGCCAGGCATGCGGCCGGGCGGGCGGGCGGTGTGGCGGTTTCTGGTCGGGCCCCCGCTGCGTGCGCGTGATGTGTCCAGGGAGCAGATCACTCCGGTTGAAGGGCTGTCGGCGCTGTCGCTGGATGCCCTGACGTCGGTCGCTTACGGTCCGGAAGCGATCATCGTCGTGCTCGCGGCAGCCGGGGCCGGGGCGCTGCACCTGGTCCTGCCGGTCACGATCGTGATCGTGGCGCTGCTGGCCATCCTGGTGTTCTCCTACCGTCAGGTGATCGTCGCTTACCCGGGCGGCGGGGGGGCGTATGCGGTGTCGCGGGCCAACTTCGGGCCGCGGGCAGCCTGCTCGCCGGCGCCGCGCTGGTCGTCGACTACACGCTGACCGTCGCGGTCTCGATCGCCGCCGGGGTAGCATCGCTGGTCTCGGCCTTTCCCGGCCTGAGCCCGCAGACGGTGCCGATCTGCCTGGGCATCCTGGCCGTGGTCACGCTGCTCAACCTGCGCGGGCTGGCTGATGCCGCCCGCGCGTTCCTCCTGCCCACGATGCTGTTCATCGTCGGGCTGCTGGTCATCATCACTATCGGCCTGATCTACCCGCTGGCGCTGCACGCCCCCCAGCCCGGCCGCTCACTGCTGCCCGCGCACGCGCTGGGAACGGTGAGCGTCCTGCTGCTGCTGCTGAAGGCATTCTCGGCCGGGTGCAGCGCGCTAACCGGGTGGAGGCGATCGCTAACGGGGTACCGCTGTTCAGGCAGCCCCGGGTAGCCCGGGCGAAGCAGACCGAGCTGATGCTCGGGGGGATCCTCGGCGCGATGCTGCTCGGCCTGGCCGTGCTCGCCGACCGCTGGCACATCGGCCCCCGCTCCGGCCAGACCGTGCTGAGCCAGATCATCGCCGCCGCCATCGGGCGGCACTGGGCCTACTACGTGATGTCGCTCACCATCACCCTGGTCCTCGCGCTGGCCGCCAACACCTCATTCGGCAGCCTGCCGGTGCTGGCCAGCCTGCTCGCCAGGGACGACTACCTGCCACGCCGGTTCGCCCTGCGCGACGACCGGCAGGTGTTCGCCGCCGGCATCTGGGTGCTGGCCACAATGTCCGCGGCCCTGCTCGTCGCCGTGGCCGGCAACACGCTCAAGCTGATCCCGCTGTTCGCCATCGGGGTGTTCACTGGCTTCACCCTCGCCCAGGCTGGAATGGTCGTGCACTGGCAACGCAGCCGGCCGCCTGGCTGGCGGCACCGCGCGGCCATTAACGGCATCGGCGCCGTAGCCACCGCGATCGCCACGGTGGTCTTCCTGGCCACCAAGTTCACCCAGGGAGCCTGGGTGGTCGTGCTGGCCGTACCCGCCCTGATCGTCCTGTTCACCCGGATCCGTCGCTACTACGAGCTGGCTGGCCACGTCCTCGGTTTCGGCACGATCCCGGGCCCGCCGCAGGGCAAGCCCGTCACCGTCGTCGTGCCTGTCGCCGGGGTATCCCGGCTGACCCAGCACGCGATTTCCGAAGCGCTCTCCATCAGCCAGCGCGTGATCGCCGTGACCGTCGTGGCCGCCGACCCTGACCACAGCGCCGGGCACACCCACGCACTGCGCGGCCAGTGGGCCCGCTGGAATCCCGGGGTGCCCCTGCGGGAATTGAACACCCAATACGCCTCGATCGCGGGCCCCTTCGTGGCGTTCATCGACAGGCTCCGCCGACATCATGACGAGCAGATCATTGTGCTGATCCCCGTCGTGCGCCCCGACCGGCTACGCGACCGCTTCCTGCACAACCACCTCGACGTCGTCCTCAGCAGGGCGCTGCGGGCCCGCACCGACATCGTTGTGGCCCGCGTGCCCCTTCCGCTGCAGCTCCGAGACGGCAAAGGCGGCCCGAGCCACCCCGCAGCCGGCGCGAAGCCCGACTACTAGGAGGAGCAGAATGTGACGGCGGTCGCGGCACAGGCCTGGTCGTCAGGCTAGCGGAGCTGGTCGTCACGCTAGCGGAGACGGCGGCCCGCGCGGGCCGGCCGCCGCAACAGCCCGCAGCGCCGGATCTACTACCAGACGAGCGTTAGCCCGAATCGACATCCGGGGCCCGTACCGCGCGGTGGCAGGTGGCCGTGTCAACCCGGACTGGCCGCACTGTTCTCCAGCGCTGCCGCCGCGCCCGGCGATGCCCTGGGTGGCACCGTGCTGGCTCGCACGGTACCCACCGCGCCGAAGCTGATCGCCCCGAGGGCCACGCCGGAGCGCTCACGCTTCTCCATCAGGATCTGGTCGTGAAAGGCCTTCCGGTCGGCGGCAGCCGGTCCATCAGGCCGGCCACGGCCTGCCCGGTGCTCGCGCCGATCAGCGATCCGACCACGGCGTCGCTTGGGTAATGCACGCCAGTGTGCACCCGGGAGTACGCGACAGCCGCCGCCAGGAACCGCAGCGCCAGGCCGAGCGAGGGCTGCTCCCGGCCGATAGCCGAGGCAAAGGCGAACCCCGACGCCGCGTGCCCGGACGGGAACGACGTGGAGGCCGGCATCCGCACGTTCCGCTGCTCCGGGACTCCGGCGCCGACCCGGTCCGGGCGCTGCCGGGACCAGAGGGACTTGACGTCAAGGTTTATCAGCACTGAGGTGACGCCGATGGCCAGTGTTCCGCGCACCGCCGCATGTCGGCCGGTCCGGCCGCCCGCCACGGCGAGCCCGGCCGCGATGGCCAGCCAGAGGCGGGAGTTATTGGCGGCGTTGGAGAGCCGGCGCAGTGGCTCGTCGAGGGACGGGGTGGGCGTGGACGCCACGGCGGAGTAGATCGCCCGGTCCACCGCCCCCAGCTCGCGCAGCCCTCCGGCAACCTGCTGGCGGGCCGGCCCGCCTAGCTGCGCAAGCCAGTCAGCCAGGCGCTCCGCGACCGCGGCGCCAGCGGGCTCGCGGGCGGTACTCTGCCCTGCCATCGGCGTATGCTAACACCCAGGCCGAACGGGAACGCGGGGACGGTCTGCCAGTCAGGGAGGATCACGTGCCGGGGCAGCACGCGGCGGTGCGGGCGCCGCAGCGGCCGAGTGCGGGCCGGCGGCTGGCGGCCGTGGCCGCCCTGGCGACGGTAGTGGCAGCAGCCGCCCTCCTCCTCATCGGCATCGCTCTCCATGTGGCGGCCGTTGTCCTGGCCTTCGTCTCCCTGCTGATCTGCGCCACGGGCGGCTGGTACGCGGTGTCGAGGCGCGGCGTGGTGCGGGTGATCGCCGTGGCCGTCGTGGCGGCGTCTCTCGCGGCGTTCGGCACCGGCCTGTTCTTCGCCGACATCAGCGTCTGGCGGGTGATCCTCATCGTGGTCCTGGGCGGCGTGTCTGTGCTGGCCGCGCGGTACGCGCTCCAGCGGACTCGCAGGCAACTGCGCGCCGATACCGCCCGCCTCGTTCCGGCCGAGCGCCCGGCGCATCCCGTTCTGATCATGAATCCGAAGTCCGGGGGCGGCAAGGCGGAGCGGTTCCACCTTGCCGAGGAATGCCGGAAGCGGGGCATCGAGCCGGTCGTCCTGCGGCCCGGCGATGACCTGCATCAGCTTGCCGAGGACGCCATCACGCGGGGCGCCGACGTGATCGGCATGGCGGGCGGCGACGGTTCCCAGGCGCTGGTCGCCTCGGTCGCCGCGCGGCACGATGTCCCGTATGTGTGCGTGCCAGCGGGCACCCGGAACCATTTCGCGCTCGACCTCGGGCTGGATCGCAGCGACGTGGTGGGCGCGCTCGACGCGTTCGCGGACGGGGTCGAGCGCCGGATCGACCTGGCCGCCGTCAACGGGCGGACGTTCGTGAACAATGCCTCGCTCGGGCTCTACGCGGAGGTCGTCCAGTCGCCCGCCTACCGGGACGCGAAGCTGAAGACCGCCGCCGCGATTCTGCCTGACCTGCTCGGCCCGGACGCGACCCAGCTTGACCTGCGCTACACCGGGCCGGACGGCG
>DATGVY010000391.1:0-7788 GCA_035299845.1 Streptosporangiaceae bacterium | reverse complement strand
ACGACTCGTCGCGGAAGAAGCGCAGCACGTTCGTCGCCGCGGCCAGCAGGTCGGTGCCCTCGGCCATGACCACGAGCGCACCCGAGCCGAGCATGGACCCGGCCTTGGCCAGCGCGTCGAAGTCCAGCGGCACGTCAAGCTGGCCGGGCCCGAGGAAGTTCGACGAGGCGCCGCCGGGCTGGATCGCGCCAAGTGCCCGGCCGCCGGCCACGCCGCCCGCACGCTCGAGCAGCTGCCTGGCGGTGCTGCCCATCGGGACGCAGTACACGCCCGGGCGCTCTACATGGCCGGAGACGGCGAAGAACTTCAGGCCCGCGCCGCCGTTCGTGCCCTGCTGCTTCCACCAGTCGGCGCCGCGTCGCAGGATGATCGGGATGTGGGCGAACGTCTCGACCGAGTTCATCAGTGTCGGCTGGCCCCAGAGGCCGTAGGTGCCGGGGAACGGCGGCTTGTTCCTTGGCTCCCCGCGGTGACCCTCCATGCACTCGATGAGGGCCGACTCCTCGCCGAGGATGTAGCCGCCCGGTGAGGTGAACACCTCGACCGACAGGCGCCGGCCGGTGCCCGCCACGTTCTTTCCGGCCAGCACAGCCTCGCCGGCGAGCCCGGCGGCCCGCAGCGACTCGATCTCGCGGCGGATGACCGCCTCCTCGGGGCCGTACTCGTGCCTGATGAAGACCCAGCCTTCCTCGGCGCCGACAGCGGCCATCCCGAGCAGCATTCCCTCCAGCACGAGATGCGGCTGCTCGGCGAGGATCTGCCGGTCCTTGAACGTGCCGGGCTCGGACTCATCGGCGTTGCAGATGACGTATTTCGGCGTGGCTGCCTGGGCCGCGACCAGCTCCCACTTCCGGCCCGCAGGGAAACCGGCGCCGCCCATCCCGCGCAGCCCGGCCTGCTGCAGCGTCGCGATGACCCGATCGGCGTCCAGGTCGCCGGACAGGACCGCGCGCAGCACGCCGTAGCGCTCCTGCGCCGCGGCGTACGGGTCGTTGGGCCACGGCGCGCCGCCGCCGTAGCTGCGAGGCCTGGCCGGGGCGGCCTGGCCGGCCCGCGCCGCGGCGATGAGCCCGTCGGCCTGGCCGGCCGATACCGGGCATGAGTTGACTGCCGCGGCGGGCGCGGCGTCGCACCGCCCGATGCAGGACACCTCGGCGAACTCGATCTCCGCGTCCTGCCCGTGCCGTTCGCGCAGCGCCGCGATGCGCTCGTCCGCGCCCTGCAGCCAGCACGACAGGTCGTGGCAGACGTGCAGCGCCACTTTCCGCGGACGCTCGGTCAGGAAGTGCGGGTAGAACGAGACCAGGCCCTCGATCTCGTACAGCGGCCGGCGGACGTCCCTGGCCAGCGTCACAAGTTCCTCGCGTGGCAGCCAGCCGAGCCGGTCCTGGATGGCCTGCAGCGCCGGGATCAGGCTGGGGCCGGGGAACTTGCCTGCCCTGGCCTCCACGCCGGGCGCGCCCGGCCGGGCCTTCGCCATTACCCGTCCTGCTTCCCGGCCCCGGCCCCGGCCGCGGCCTCGATGCGCACCGCGCAGAACTTGAACTCGGGGATCTTGCCGACCGGGTCGATCTCGTCGATGGTCAGCAGGTTGGCCGCTGCCTCACGGAAGTGGAACGGGATGAAGCAGTTGCCCCGGGCCTCGCGGTGCGAGAAGCGCGCCGCGAGCACGATCGACCCGCGACGTGAGCTCACCCTGGCCAGCTCGCCATCCGCGAGGCCGAGCCCGGCGGCATCGTCGGGGTTCAGGTACACCTCCGCCTTCGGGCTGATGGCGTCGAGTGCGAAGGACCGGCGGGTCATCGAGCCGGTATGCCAGTGCTCAAGCAGGCGGCCGGTGTTGAGCACGAACGGGTACTCCTTACTCGGCAGTTCCTTCGCCGGCAGCCATTCGGCGGGCACGAGGTGAGCGAGCCCGTCGGCCGTGTTGAACCGCTCGCCGAACATGACGACGGTCCCGTCACTGTGCTCGGGATCGGCGTTCGGGTAGAGCTTGCCGGTGGATCCGAGGTTGTCGTAATTGAGGTTGGCGTAGCTCGGCATCACCGAGACGATCTCGTCGAAGACCTCGCGCGCGGAAGAATAGCTCCAGCCGAGCCCGATCCGGTTGGCGATGTCCTGGACCACCTCCCAGTCCACCCGCGCGCCGCCCGGCGTGTCGAGGACCTTGCGGCCGATCTGAACCCGGCGGTCGGTGTTGGTGTACGTGCCGTCCTTCTCCAGGTAGGAGGAGGCGGGCAGGACGACGTCGGCGAACTCCGCGGTCTCGGTGAGGAAGATGTCCTGGACGACGAGGAAGTCGAGCGCCGACAGCGCCTTGCGGACCTTGTTGATGTTGGGGTCGGACAGGAACGGGTTCTCCCCCATCATGTACATGCCGCGCACGCCGCCCTTGAGGGCGGAGCCGATGATCTCGGTGACGGTGAGCCCTCGCTTAGGGTCCAGGTCGGTGCCCCAGAGTTCCTCGAACCTGGCGTGCACCGCCGGGTCGTCCGCCTTCTGGTAGTCCGGGTAGAACATCGGGATCAGGCCCATGTCCGATGAGCCCTGCACGTTGTTCTGCCCGCGCAGGGGATGCAGCCCGCTGCCCGGCCGCCCGATGTTGCCGGTGATCGCGCACATCGCGATCAGGCAGCGGGCATTGTCGGTGCCGGTGGTGTGCTGGGAGATCCCCATCCCCCAGAAGATGACCCCGGAACCCGCCTCGCCCCAGACCCTGGCCACCCGCCGGATGACGGCGGCGTCCACCCCGGTGATCTGGGCGGCGCGTTCCGGCGGGTAGTCCCTGACCGTCTCGGCGAGCGCAGCGAAGTTGGTCGTCCGGCGGGAGATGAAGTCGGAGTCGGTGAGCCCGAGCCTGATCACCTCGTGCATGATGCCGTTGTAGAGCGCCACGTCGGTGCCCGGCTTGAGCTGGCAGAAGATGTCGGAGTGGTCGGCCATCTTGTCGGCCCGGGGGTCGACGTAGATGATGGTCGTCCCCCGGCGGCGGGCCTGCTTGAAGAAGGATGACGCGACGGGGTGGTTCGCTGTCGGGTTGCTGCCGGTCACGATCGCCACGTCGGCGTTCACCACGTCACCGTAGGTCGTGGACACGGCACCTGAGCCGATGCCCTCGAACAGCGCGGCCACGCTGGAGGCGTGGCAGAGCCGGGTGCAGTGGTCGATGTTGTTGGTGTGGAAGCCGGTCCTGATCAGCTTCTGGAAGAGGTAGGCCTCCTCGTTGGAGCACTTGGCCGAGCCGAAGCCCGCGATGGCCGCCGGGCCGCCTGCTGCGTGCACCTCGGTCAGCCTGCGGGCCACCAGGTCCAGCGCCTCATCCCAGGTCGCTTCCCGGAAATGCGGTAGCACCTCGGCGTAGTCCACCAGCCCGCCCGGCTTTCGCCTGCGGGGCCGACGGGCGCCGTTGCCTCCGTTAAAGCCCTTCTTCTCTTGCCTTTCCCCCTCGGCGCGGCCGCTCATCTCGCCGCGTACCTCGGCGGACAGCGGTCCCTTGGGGTACGCCTCTTCCCGCCGGATGAGCGGCGTGGTGAGCCGCTGCGGCGAGGCGGCGTAATCCCAGCCGTAGCGCCCCTTGACGCAAAGGCGGCTCTTCGAGCCGGGCTGGTCGCGGCCGTCAGCGAAGGCGATCGCGCCCCGCTCCCTGTCGACCTGGTAGGTGAGGGCGCAGCCGACGCCGCAGTACGGGCACACGCTGTCGACCGAGTCGAGCTCGGCACGGGGCCGGATGGGCACGTCATGGATCGGCTTGTTGGTCAGCGCGCCGGTCGGGCAGGCCGCGACGCACTCGCCGCAGGTGACGCAGGAGGACGCGCCCATCGGGTCGTTCAGGTCGAACGCGATGCGGGTGGCGTAGCCCTTGCCGCTGCGCCCGATGACGTCGTTGCCCTGGATGTCGTCACAGGCGCGCACGCAGCGGTCGCAGAGGATGCAGGCGTCGTGGTCAACCGCGATGACCGGGTTGGACAGGTCCGTGCCGCGGCCGGACGCCACGGGCAGGCCGCTGCCGCGGCTTGCCCCGTACCGATCAGCCAGGGCGAGCAGCTCGTTGTCGCCGGTGGTGGTCTGCTTGGGGTCGCGCTCCCGGGCGGGCTGGTCGGCGAGCAGCAGCTCGGTGAGCGTCGCGCGGTTGCGCTCGATGTCCGGGGTGGCCGTCTTGATATCCATGCCGTCTTCGCACGGCCGGACGCACGCGGCGGCGTAGACGCGCGCCCCGGTGTCCACCACGCAGATCCGGCAGACGCCGACCGGATCGTAGCGCTCGTCATGGCAGAGCACCGGGATGTCGATTCCGGCTGCCCTGGCCGCCGTCCAGATGGTCGTGCCCGCCGGGACGGTGACCGGAGTCCCGTCGATCGTCAGGGTGACCGTCCGGGGCCTGGCGGGGGCGTGAATGACCATGTTGACAGTATCCGCCGTCGCGGGACCCTAGCTCAACAGCAGCCCGGCCAGGCTGGCCTCGTCCGGGCGGCCATCGGAATCGAGCCCGCGGGCCGCGTAGTAGCCGTCGATCATGCTCCGCAGCCGCCCGGGGGTCAGCGTCGCGACCCGGCCGGATCCGATCCGCAGCGGCTCGCTCAGCAGGCGCTCCGGCAGCCAGTCGTCCGCTGGCGCCCAGCCCTCGCGGATGTTGAACGCGCGCTTGGCCAGGACGATCCGGCGCGCGGTCTGCCGCAGCTCGGCGCCGTCGGTGTCCCAGCCCGTCACCGCGGCCAGCAGCGCCGCCCACTCGTCGAACGGCTCGCTGAAGACGCCGCGCAGGAACTTGCACAGGATGAGCGAGTCCATGACCGCCGCGCGGTCCTCCGTCTCGATGGCCGCCGCGACGTGGCGTTCGCCGCCCTCCAGCCGGTCGTGCTCGCCGGAGAGGTCGGCTTCGTAGGCGCCCGAGCGGTTGTGATCGGCGCCTCTGGCGTTCACCGCGAGCCCCAGCGCCATGGCCTGCATCGTGCGGGGCTCGTAACCGGGCAGCTCCATGCCCTTGACGTGCGGCGCGAACGCCGCCGAGCCGCCCCCGACCTGCGCCGCCGCACGCCGCGAGCCCTCGCTGAGCAGCTCGCCAAGCCCCTGCCGCGCGCCGATCTCCGCCAGCGCCCGCATCAGCGCGCCGCCGTCGCCGAAGCGCAGCCATGGCGCATCGATCAGGCCGCGCTCGACGCACTCCATCGCCCAGGCGATGGTGCCGCCGGCCGAGATGGTATCCAGCCCGAGCTCGTCACATCGCGCGCTGGCAGCAAGCACGTCATCGGGGTCGGACACCCCGCACATCGGGCCGAGCGCAAACACGTTCTCGTACTCGACCCGCATCTGCTTGCCGCCCCGGGCGGCGTAGATGTGCTCGCAGCCGATGGTGCAGGAGGCGCAGCCGCCGCGGGTGACGCTGCGCATCCTGGACAGGTCCTCGGCGGCGAGCTTCGGTGCCCCGTCGAACGTGGCGGCCTGGAAGTTGCGGGTCGGCAGGGTGCTGATGGCGTTGAACGCGAGCAGGTTCGCCAGCGTGCCAAGCTCGCGGTACTTCGCCGTCGCCGGGCCGAAGGAACGGGCCCGCAGGTCGCGTGCCGCCCCGAGTACGGCCGCCGGATCGGCCGAGGCAACCCTGGTCGCGGCATGCACGGCCACCGCCTTGAGCCGCTTGGCGCCCATGACCGCGCCAAGGCCGCCGCGTCCGGCGTGCCGGCCGTCATGGGAAATGGTGGCGTACCGGACGCCCCGTTCGCCCGCTGGCCCGATCGCGGCCGCCCGCCAGCCTCTCCCCAGGCGCTCCCTGAGCCGTTTCTCCGCCTCGGCCGCTGGCAGTCCCCACAGGTCGGCGGCGTCGATGCGGCGGGCGCCCGAGCCGTCGACGAGCAGCACGGAGGGCCGGTCACACGCGCCGGTCACCACGATCGCGTCATGGCCGGTGAGCTTGCCGGAGATCGCGAACTGACTCGACGCGAGGGCGTCATTCAGCAGGCCGGTCAGCGGGGACTTGGCGACAACCGCGAACTTGGCGCTCGTGGTCAGCGGGGTGCCGACCATGGGTGAGAAGACGAAGGCCAGCGGCGCCTCCGGCGCGAGCGGATCGACGCCGGGCGGGGCGAGCCGGTGCATGAGCCAGGCGCCGAGCCCGACCCCGCCGACGAACGCGCGCAGCACCTCATCCGGCAGGGCCAGGGTGCTGGCGGTGCCGTCGCCGACGTCCGCGACGAGCGCCCGTCCGAAATACCCGCCGGCCGCCATCTCGGTCAGCCGCCCGCGTCCGCGGCGAGAAAGGACACGGTGTCCCCGGTGGCCAGCGGCATTTCACCGTCGCGGGTGATCTGGTCGCCGTTCAGCGCCGCGACCACATGCCGGCCGAGGGCGAGCCCGGCGGCCGCCGCCGCGCCCGCCATGGTGGCCGCGTGAATCGTCTGGGGGCCACGGTGGCCATCCGCCAGGGCACCGAAACGCTGGATCGTCACCTCGGGCGCAGTCCGCGAGCGGGCGGCCGCGTAGTCGGCCGGCTCGTTGATGTTGATGACCGAGTCGAGATCAGGATCCAGCGCAGCCAGCACCGGGTCGGCCCGCAGTGCGGCCTCATCGAGACGCACGACCGAGCATTCCCCGAACAGGAACGCCGGGCGCAGGCGCTGCGCCGCCACCAGGCGTTCGGCGAGTGGCGCAAGCGCCGTCCGGTACGCGGCGGCCAGCGGCTGCGGATAGCCCAGCGCGACCGGCAGCCCGACATCCACGCCGTCGGTCAGCGCGCGCAGCACCCGCCGCACGAACGCCGGGTGCAGGAAGGGCAGGTCGGTCGAGCAGGCAAAGGCCGCCTCGGCCCGGTCCGCGGTTGCGGCCAGCCCGGCGGCCAGCCCCTGCAGCGGGCCGAGCCCCTCGCGCGGGTCCTCGACGACATCGACCTGCGCTGGCAGGGCGGGAAGTTCCTGGCCGGGCGCCCGGACCACCACGACGGGCCCGTCGACAACCCGCGCGAGGACGCCGGTCACCCGGCGCAGCAACGTCGAGCCGTGCCACTCCAGGGCGGCCTTGGACGTCCCCATCCGGGAGGACCGGCCCCCGGCGAGCACGATCCCAGCGGAGGCAGCCATACCCCGATGCTATGCCTGCTACGAGGCACGACCCGGTTCGAGCAGGCCGCGACGGCGGCGGACGGCCTTGTCGGCCGTGGTGAACAGCGAGTCGACGGCTATCCCGATGATCAGGATGACGATGATCATCGCGCTGGCCCCGGCGAAGTCCTGCAGGTCCTGGTCGTTGTTGAGCAGGACGCCGATGGACGGCTGGCCGAGGATGAGCACCAGCAATTCGCCCGCCATCAGGCTCCGCCAGGCAAACGCCCAGCCCTGCTTCATGCCGGCCACGTAGGCAGGCAGCGAGGCGGGCAGGATTAGGTACCGGTACCGGTTAAAGCCGCGCAGGCCCATGGTCTTGCCTGCCCGCAGCAGCAGCGGGGGGGTGTAATCCACGCCGGTGATCAGCCCGTTGGCGATCGACGGAGCGGCGCCGAGCACCATCACGAAGAGGATGGCCGACGTGGAGAGCCCGAAGAGAATGATCGCGAACGGGAACCACGCGATGGATGGCATCGTCTGCAGGCCGGTGATGATCGAGCCGACCGCCGCGCGCAGCGGCGTGATCCTCGCTACGAGGAGCCCGATGACTGAGCCGATCACCAGCGCCAGCGCATATCCCAGGACCGCCCGGCGGAGCGTTATCCCGAGGGCCTGCCACAGCAGCGCGTGATGCATAAGGCCCCAGAGGTCAGGAAGAACCACCGTAGGGCCCTTCAGCACGGCCGACTTCCAGCCG
>DATGVY010000390.1:0-1807 GCA_035299845.1 Streptosporangiaceae bacterium | reverse complement strand
ATATGCCGCGGAGCCTATGGATATGCCGCGGAGCCTATGGATATGCCGCGGAGCCTATGGTACATCCATAGGGCTGGACTGGCGCGCGGGTGGCGGACGAGGCGACAACCGCTGGCGGTCCGGGACGGGCGGGGCTAGCGGCGGGCTAGCGGAGCTCGCGGCGGATGACCAGCCGCAGGCCGGACCAGACCTGGTCGATCGCGCAGACCTTGTTGTCGACCAGGCCGGTCGGCAGGGAGATCTCGCGCACAACGTGCTCGGTCATGTCGGTGGGAACCCTGGCCGCCCGCCTTGGCCAGGCGATCCACAGCCCGCAGGCCGGCGCCATCCGGGCGCGGAGCGAGTCAAGCTGCGCAGCGAGCTCGGCACGCCAGACCGCGAAGAAGACGATGACATCGAAAGGCACGTCACCGTCCAGGCTGTCCTGCACAGTCACCGGACCGGGCAGCGGTTCCAGGCTGTCGGCGAATCCGGGCGGTGCGTTGATCAGGGCGATCGTGTGGCCGGACTTGATGCCGAGCTTCTTCGGCAGTGGCGTCCGCGAGTAGCCGGCGGACGCTGCCGGGGCCGGGCCGACCGCGGCTGGGGGGGCCGGGCCGGCGGCCCGCACCGGCGGTACCGGGTCTGGGGCCACGCTGGCCCGCTAGCTCCGTGAACGCAGTGTGGCCAGTCCGTCGCCGGACAAGTCCGCGAGTGCGGCCGACCGGCCAGTGATCGCCAGCACAAGCGAGAGCGCAGGACCGGACAAGGCCGGGCCGCCGCCTGCCGACCAGTCTGCGTCCGTCGCGCGCAAAGTCAGCCCGGCGCTCCTCTTCTTGCCGCCGAGCAGCAGGTTGGAGCGCAGGCAGAAGTCCGCGACCCTGGTGACGGCCGCCACCGGGTAGTCCCGCTTGATCCCCAGCGGCCTGCGGATGTCCTCGCTGTGGATGATCACCTCACCGAGCATCGCGTCGACCGGGCCAGGCGGGTGCGTGCTTGCCGTGGTCAGCGAACGGAATCGGGCCAGCAGGTCACCGGGCGGGCCGGCGGTCGCCCTGACGATGTCCTTCGCGGTCATCGCATGGAAGCGGAAACCCGAGGCGGCGAAACCGGCGAAGAACTTGGCCGGCGTCATCCCGGCAGTGGCGGTCATGTGGCCGAGCACCTCGCGCACGGACAGGCCCGCGCACAGGGACGGGGTAGCCCATTGCTCGTCGGTCAGCGGCGCAAGATCCTCAGCCAGCGCAGCGCGCTCAGCATGGATCATCGGCCAGGGGCTTTCCGTTGCCATGGTCTCCCACCTCCGCGAACGTCATCTTGTCACCATCTTGTAACTGGCGTCAGGCACAACATCAGAATGAGCGTGCAGCCCGAGCGTCCCTCCGAACCCGGCCTGCCTAGCTTCCTTGAGCTGGCCGGCGATGAGGCAGTATTGCCTGCTGGGAGCAGGCTTGCTGACGAGGAGCGGCCCGGGCGGCAGTGTTTCGTGATCATCGATGGCCGGGCCGCGGTCGAGCGGGGCGGATCATTGCTGGGCAGTCTCGGCAGCGGCGATTTCGTCGGCGGGGTCGACGACTCTGGTGGACCATTGCCCCCGGCCGGCGTGACGGTCCGCCTGGAGACCCGTGCGCGGGTGCTAGTGATCGATTCCGCCCGGCTCGCCGCCCTGATCGACGCCGAGCCCGCGCTGGCCGCCGCCTGGCACTCCCTCGCCACCGAGCTGATGAGCGAGCGCGGCGGGCCCCGGCCGGGCAGCTGCGACAGCCACAGTCACGGCGAAGGCGATGACCGCAACGACGGCGGCCGCGGCGGGGCATGACAAGCGGCG
>DATGVY010000389.1:0-3025 GCA_035299845.1 Streptosporangiaceae bacterium | reverse complement strand
ACTTCGTCGATGAGGATCAGCTCGTTGCGGAGCAGGGTGTCGATCACCCGGCCGACGGAGTTGTCGGCCAGGCCGCGGTAGAGGGTCTCGGCGAGCTCGGCGGCGGTGAAGTAGCGGACCTTGTGCCCGGCCTGCACCGCGGCGACGCCGAGCGCGACCAGCAGGTGGCTCTTGCCCGTGCCGGCCGGCCCGACCAGGCACAAGTTCTCGCGGGCGCGGATCCATTCCAGCGAGGCCAGGTAGGTGAAGGTGGCCCTGGGGACCGAGGACACGCCCAGGTCGAACTCCTCCAGGGTCTTGATCACCGGGAACGCGGCGGCTTTCATGCGGGTGCGGGCGCTGGAGGCGTCGCGGGCGCTGATCTCGGCTTCGACCAGGGTGCGCAGCAGCTCTTCGGGTGCCCACCGCTGGGTCTTCGCGGTGAGCAGGAGCTCGGGTGCGAGCTGGCGCATCGCGGCCAGCTTGAGCCGCCGCAGGCCCTGGTTGAGGTCGGGTGCCAGCGGCGGCGCAGCCGCCGTCATGACAGCCCGCCGATGGCGTAGTCCGACAGCGGGCGGACCGGGACGACGGGCAGCTCGAGGACCAGCGCGTCCCCGGCGGCCCGGGGGTCGGCTGTGCCGGGCCCGGCAGCGAGGATGGAGCGCAGGTCAGCGGCGCGCCACCGGCTGAACGCGACCGCCCGCTCCAGCGCCGCGGCGAACACCTCCTCGCCATGGGCGGCGCGCAGCGTGTTCAGCTCGGCCAGCTCGGGTCCCAGCCGGGTGTGCCCGGCCGCGGCGGCGCCGGTGATGAACGCCTCCGCGACCGGCCCGAGCGCGCAGAACGCCTTCTCCGCGGCCGTTTTCGGCCGTACCGCCCGCCGTGGCGCGGGTCGCGGGCCGCCGTAGTGCTCATCCCGCACCGACGCCTCACCGGGCGCGACCAGGACATGCCCGGCGACGACCTGGCCGGTGGCGGTGACCACGACGAGCAGCCGCCCGTCGTCGGTGCGCACTCCTACCTCGGTGCCGATCAGCCGGACCGGCACGGAATAGCGGGCCGACCCGAACCGCACGCAGGACAGCCGGTCTACCTTGCGGGTCACGTGCCGTCCGGTGCTGGCCCGCAGCGACGGCAGCGGGGCGAGCAGTTCCCGCTCGATGACCAGCCGCCCGGCCGGCACCGCGCCGATCTCACTGTGCATCACGCCGTTGACCTCGGCGCACCACGCCGCGGCCTGCTCATTGGCGGCGGCCAGGTCCCCGAAGGGTGCCTGCGGCACCATCAGGTCGCTCTTGGCATAACCGACGAGGTTCTCCACGATCCCCTTGCTCTGCGGGTCGTTCGCCTCGCAGAAATCAGGACGGAACCCGTAATGCGCCGCGAACCGCAGGTAGCCCGGCGCGGGCACCACGACGTTGGCCACGACCCCGCCTTTGAGGCAGCCCATCCGGTCGGCCAGCACCGTGCCCGGCACCCCGCCCAGCATCTCGAAGCACTCCGCCAGCATCGCCAGCGTCGCCTCCGCCCGCTCATCACGAGCGAACCGCACGAACCGGACCCGGCACCAGGCCAGCACCGCGCAGAACACGTGCAGGCCGCCCGCGCTGCCCCAGTCGATCACCAGGTGCTCGCCCGGCGACCACACCGCCGGGCGGCGGCCACGGTGATGGTTTTCCCGCCATGCCTGCTTCTGCGCCGCGACCAGGCGGCGGAAGTTCCGCGCCGACCCCGCATACCCCGCGGCCCGCGCCGCCGGCAGCAGCCGCTTCGCCGAGATCCGGCCCGCAGTCTTCCCCACCCGCTCCGCGACCAGCACGGTCACGACGTCGTAGTTACGCTCCCGCGGCGCCCGCGCCGCCGCGCCGCCGCCGGCCTCGTGCCGGGCGATCACCCGCCTGACGGTCTTCGGGGTCGTGCCGCTGATCGCGGCCGCCCCCCGGTAACTGCCTGCCTCACGGTAGGCCGAAATGATGTCCATCCGATCCCTCGCAGACTTCAATAGAAGCTCCCTGGGCGGTGACAGTGACTGCTGACACCGCCACCGTCGCCGCCCAGGCCTCAAACTCCCGGCCGACACGGCGAACAAGGGGCGGGGACTTTTAACTGGCCACCAGCGAGGACCTCGACTTGGCCACACACGGGGACTTTCTCATGGCCACGGACACGCCTCGAGGTCAATCCACAGCCGCTCCGATTCCCTGATACGGATCAGGGTCGTCCGGGCCTGCCGGAGATGCGCGGTGATGATGAACTGCTCTCCGGGAGGGCTGTTGCGCCTGGATTTGGCAGTGGGCGCTCGGCGAAGGCACGTTCTCTGTAGAGATGCGGTCTACTCCGCATTCGCTACTCTGTGGATGTGAGTTACCAGCCGATGACTCTTGCCGGTCTTGCTCGCTTCGTCGCAGCCGAGCATGACTTCGACTCGCAATGGCGGCTGGTCGTTGAGTTCCTCAAGGAGTACCACCGCGAGCCAGCCGCGGTACGTCCGGGATTGCTCGAAGACGCACCGGGCCCGACCGGTGATGAGCGGTGGGATGTGCTGTTCGCCGGGCTTGCCGAGCATCTTGCCATGCGGGACGGTGAGGCCGCGCCGGGCTGGTCGGCCTCCCGCGGGCTGAGGCGTTTCTGGTTCCCGTTCGACACGCCGGGCGCGCGTGCGCAGGCGCTCGTGCATGCCCCGGCCGCGTTCCGCAGGCGGGGTGTTTTCGTCGCTGACTACGAAATAGACGCCGCGTGAGCGAACCCGCGCCCGTACTCGACCGCGAGGGCATCGAAGAGGCCTTCCGTCGGCTCGGTGACCGGCTGGCTAAGCGCGGCGTGGTAGCGGACATCTACGTGTTCGGCGGCGCTGCGATGGCCCTCGCTTACGACTCGCGCCGTGCCACCCGGGATGTTGACGCCCTGTTCAAGCCGCACGGCATCGTGCTCGAGGAAGCGCAGGCAGTAGGCGCCGAACTGGGCCTGCCCAGCTGGTGGCTGAACGAGCAGGCAAGTTCCTACGTCGCGCCGGGCGGGGACCCGTCCGCATCCCGCGTGTTCGACC
>DATGVY010000388.1:0-2398 GCA_035299845.1 Streptosporangiaceae bacterium | reverse complement strand
GTGCCGGTAGCCGACCTTGATGAGCGCGACCGCGCCCTTGAAGTCCAGGGTGCCGACCCCGGCGACGGGCGGGCGGAGCAGCAGGTCGATGCGGTGGTCGTCCAGTGCGGCGCGCCGATGGCGAACCTGGGACAGCCCGGTCGAGCGGCTCAGGATGTCCACGACACTCGGGACCGGCTGCGGCGCGGCCAAGGGGCTACGTTCCGTCCGGGACTTCGCCCAGAAGGAATGGCCCCTTCGGGGCAGTTCGCCTGACGGTAAGCGATGAAAGTGGCACGTTCAGTGCATGGCTGATGACTTCGCGGCGCGGTATGCGGGGCTGCTGACCGGCTCGTATGACTGCGTGGACCGGATCGTGCTGAACGCCTACTATCCGCTGGGCAGCAGCTCGGGCGGGTTCCGGACCTGGTGGCGGCGGCTGATCGGGGGCAGTGACGCGCAGGCGGATGCGGTGCTGGACAACGCTCACCTGATGCGCCTGGCGGGCCGGTTCGCCCGGCGGGTCCGGGCCTGGGCCGCCGGCAACGCCGTCCCGGTGATCGACTGCACGGCGGGGGAACGCAAGCACCTGATCGCGGAGGAGTACCTGCGCACCCATTCGGTGGGCCCGGGCGTGTTCATGATCCTGGTCGCCAGGGCCCCGGCGATGGTGTGGGACGTGCGCCGGTCGGCGGACGGCACGGTCATCGGCAGCCTGGCCAGGAAGCGCACGTACGTGAATCACTACAGCTTCCACATCATGGACTCCCAGTGGGGGCACCTGACGATCAAGATGGCCGGGCATGCCCCGTTCGGCGCCCAGGTCCTGCTGAACGGGCACGAGTATGTGGCGGTCGCGGCCCAGGCGGCCGGGATCGGCTTCGCCAAGGAGGGGAACTGCTTTACTGGTACCACGGATCCGGCTGGCCTGGCCCAGATCGCAGACACCTTGTCGCAGGATGCGGCTGCAGGGCGGCTGGGCCAGGTCATCAACCGGTGGATCTACACCGCCTGCCTGGTCTTCGGCCTGGACCTGGCTGACCAGCAGCGGACCTGCTTCACCTACGCCTACTCGGTCTACCAGGTCGAATACAGCCGCAACCTGCTGTTTGCCTCCGGCCGGCAGATGGAGGACATCTTCGACGCCGTGGTAGACCGGACCCGGTCCCGGCTGGATGTCCCCCAGGTGACCACGCTGTTCGGCGCCAGGACGCGCCCGCGCACGGCCCGCGGCCGCCGGCCGCCCCGGCTGGAGGTCGTGATCGAGACACCTGCGTATGACCTGACCAAGTTCAAGGTCCACTTCGGGAACCTGACCTTGAAGGGTTATACCAAAGGCGAACGCGTCCTGCGGTTCGAAGGCATCGCCCACAACACCAAAGACCTGCGCTGCGGCAAGGCGCTGGACAAGTTCGCGGCCATCGTCACCCGCCTCCGGCAGATGGTGGAGGAGTTCTGCACGGCGCTGGACTGCGTCGATGTCGGCTTCATCCCCGACGGGCTGCTGGATGCCCTGCCCGCCGCCTCCCAGCTCGGCGGAACCCGCGTCGGCGGCATCGACGTGAACAAGCCCCGCAGCCGGGCCGTGCTCGCCGCCGCCCTCGCGCTGGCCATCGCCCCCGGCGGCTTCACCGTCGCCGACTTCACCGCCAAGGTCCGCGACATGACCGGGCAGGCCGGCTACACCACCCGCAACGCCGCCTACGATCTGCGCAAGCTCCGCGGCAAGCACCTGGCCGGCAAACCCGGCCGCACCCGCCGGTACCTCATCTCACCCGGTGCCGCCCGCATCATCAGCGCCCTGCTCACCCTCCGGGAACACGTCATCGCTCCCCTCCTGGCCGGCGTCGCCGACCCGCGGATCCGCCGGACTCCCCGCCATTGGACCGACATCGACCGGCACTACCAGGCGCTGCGCCTGGAGATGATGGCCCTGTTCGCCGACATCGGCATCGCCTGCGGATGACGCATCCGCAACGACAACATTTTGTCGATCGGGTCTCCTCAAGCGCCTAGCCGCTTGCCGAGGCTGTTCTGGTGTCGATAGCCAGGTATGTGTCTGGCGTGGCGCTCTCCAACAGATTGGCTGGTGGTTCGGCGAGAAGCGGTGGCTCGATGTCGAGCAGCTGCCCCCAGGAGCTTTCCCGTCCTGTCTCGTACGCCCGGCGTGTTATCCCGCGTAGGCGATCTGTGCTATCAGCCTCTCGTTCGGCGAAGGCTACCCGACGTTCCCTGAGGCGATCTTCGACTTCCTCCTCGTCGATGAGGGTCTGGGAGGTTGTCACAGGAAGTTCAGGCAGCCCGGGCTGGATAGCCCGCAAGAGCTCTTCTTGCTCAGCGGCAAGACTGCGGCATGCCGCGAACAGCCGACGCGACATTCCGATTACTAGATCGGTCCCAGGTACCTGCCCGGTCACCA
>DATGVY010000387.1:0-5375 GCA_035299845.1 Streptosporangiaceae bacterium | reverse complement strand
GCTAGCAGGCCTGGGCCGCGCTCCGCGCCGAGGCTGGTCACCAGCACCGCGTCACGGCCTCTGCGCCGGAACTTGACCGGCAGGCCGGCCTTGGCCTCGACCGCTGCGACGTAACCGTCCCAGTCGTAATCATCAGTCGGCGCGGACAACGAGTACTTCAGCGCTCCCTGCGGCGCGTCATGGCCGTAGATCGCCACGCCGGTCGAGTCCGGCCCGCGGGACGCGAGCACGTCGAGCATCGGGACGACGAGCTCGCCGAGCATCGGATGGAGAGCAGGGTTCTTCAGCCGGAGACCGACGATGCCACACATGTCCTCGTGCGTCCTCTTCCTCTGACCGCCCCGGCCGGACCCAGCCGACCTGGGAGGAGGCTAACACCATCACGAAAGTTCGATAACGGTCAACTCAGGTCGGTCCTTGCCCGATTTGACAGTCCTGTACGACTCGGCGCCGAGCCGTTCGGATAGCTGGTGAAGGCGATCGGCAGCCTGGCAGGCCCGGTGTTACCGCTGTACGGCAGCCAGACCAGCTCATGGACCCGGTGAAGGCGATCGGCAGCCTGGCAGGCCCGGTGTTACCGCTGTACGGCAGCCAGACCAGCTCATGGACCCGGTGAAGGCGATCGGCAGCCTGGCAGGCCCGGTGTTACCGCTGTGCGGCAGCCAGACCGCCTCGCCGGACACATGCGGCTCGCGCAGCCGCCGGGCGAGCAGGGGCAGGGCTACGCTCATGTCGCTTCGCGCGACCAGGTGGCCCAGGCAGTAGTGAGTCCCGCCGCCGAAGGCGAAATGCGGCGGCCGGTCGGTTGCGGTGATGTCGAGTGCCGCGTCGGGGACGGCCCGCGGGTCGGTTCCGGCTGATTCGCAGAACAGATGGATGGTCGTGCCGGCGCTGATGTCAAGCCCGTCGAAGGTGAAATCCCGCACTGCCTCGCGGGTTACCCAGGTCGTGGTGGGGCTGAGCCGCATGACCTCCTCGACTGCGGCCGGCCCCAGGTCAGCGCGCCCGGCCAGCAGCCGCCACTGCGCGGGATGGTCGATGAAGGCCTGCATGGCCAGGCCGAGCTGGTTGCGGGTGGTGTCAAAGCCGCCGAAGATCAGCAGGACGAGCGAATCGCGCAGCTCCGTTGCGGTGAGCCGCTCCTGGCCGGGCCGCGCCTCGACCAGGCGGGTGACGAAGTCGTCCCTGGGGCTGCTCCGGCGTTCGGCGATCAGTGCGTCGGCGTACCCGTAGAGGTTCGCCAGCGCCGCCTCGATCCGCGGCAGTTCCTCGCGGATCCGCACTCCCATCGCCAGGCCCACGGTCGCCGAATCAGCAGCCACCAGGCGCCATTCATCCTCGGGGATGCCCAGCATGATCGCGATGACGCGAGCCGCGTACGGCTCGGCGAACTCGGCCATGAACTCGCACCGGCCTGACTCAGCAAAGGCGTCAACGAGCTCCTCGGCCAGGGCCAGGAAGCGCGGCTGCAACGCGTCGACGAGCCTGCGGGAGAACGCGGGATTCAGCAGGCGGCGCAGCCGCTGGTGATCCTCGCCCTCCTTGTTCAGCACCCATCCTGCCCACCAGTCGGCAAACGGCCCGGCCGTGATCCCGTTGTGGGCCGGCCACGCCAGGCTCCCCTGCCGCAGATCCGGGTGCCTGATCAGCCGGGCCACCTGGTCATAGCGCAGCACGGCCAGACCATAGCTGGTCCGCGCGTACCAGCCGGCCTCCCTCGCCCGGTGCACCTCAGCCGACCTCAGCGAGAAGGCCGGGTCTGCCACGTCGAAGAATGGGGCACGAGAACCCGAGCGGAGCGTCATCACTCCTCCACTGTCACTACGCCATCCACCTGCCGTCGACAGCAGTGCAACAAGAACTCCCGCCAGTGTCCCGTATGCAGCGGAAAGGCGTACACGTCCGGAGACGTGCCACCGACCGGGTGAATGGTCCGGCGCGGCCACAAAACCAGCGTCGATGCCAGCACGAGGATCCTAGGCGGCTGCACTGCCCTGGTCCCGAAGGACCCGCTCCGGGGTCAGCGTCCGGTGCCAGAACGCCCATACGAGCGGGCCATGCCCAACCTCCCGGGCGAATGCAGGTGGCGGAACGAGGAGCACGAAGGTCTGCGTCAGCCCTGCCAGCGGCAGCCGGCCCGTACCATCCGTTCGGAAAAAATGGCGATAGCTCAGGCCCGCTGCTGACGGGAGGCGAGGTCAGGGAACTCGCGCAGGAAGGGCGCCGGGGTTGCCGCGTCCGGCAGGTCGATCTCGCGGGCGAGGCGGTGCCCGTCGAAGACTGCCTCCGAGATCATTCTGGGCGCCACGGCATCGCCGATCAGGTAGGCCGCCTGGATCCCCGCTCTCGCCAGCGCGGCTCCGTCGCCGGTCAGTTGCCGGTACAGCTCGTCATTCGATGCCTGCTGCGTGACGAGCACGATCCCGTGGCAGCTGGCGGACCATGGTTCAGCATACTCATCGTGACCGCGCGCCGAGCCGGCCTCGATCCCGGTGATCGTGATGCCGCGCTGGACGCGCACGCCGTGGCGGTGCAGATGGGCGCGGAGCATCCCGCCCTCCAGGGTCTCGTCAGAGACGGGCGACAGCACGGGGAACGTGGTCACCACAGAGACCTTGAAGCCCTCGCGGGTCAGCAACTCGGCCATCCCGGGCGCGACGTAGTAACCATCCGTGTCGTAGACGATGACGCTCGGGCCTGGCGGACGCTTCTCCGCCGCGACCTGCTCGGGGGTCAGCACATGGGCGAGGCTCGGGTCGGCGCCGGAGATCCGGTCCGGCTGGCCCGGCTGGACACCGTCACCCCGCCACGTCGACCCGGTGGCGATCACCACGATGCCGGCGCCGTAGCCGAGTATCTCCGCGGCCGTCATCCGGTGCCCGGTTATCACCTCGACACCGGGCAGCTTGCCCAGCTGTATAGCGCGCCAGTCGATGATCCGGCCCCAGTCGCCGAGCGTCGGCAGCCGTCGCGTCCACCGCAGCCGACCGCCAATCTCGGGCTCCGCCTCGATCAGGTGGACGGCCGTGAAACCCCGCTTGCCCAGCACGATCGCGCATTCCATGCCCGCCGGCCCTGCGCCCACCACCAGAACGGGCAGCTGGGCGTTGGCCGCTCGCGGGAAGATCTCGGGGTGCCAGCCGCGGCGGTACTCCTCGCCGGCCGTGGCGTTCTGCACGCAGCCGACGTGCCGGAACGCCTCCTCGCGCAGGATGCAGATGTTGGAGCCTGTGCATTCGCGGATCTCGTCGAGCCGGTCATCGGCGATCTTGCGGGGCAGGAACGGGTCGGCGATGGCCTGACGGGCGGCGCCGATCAGGTCCACTGCGCCGGACCGGATGACGTCGGCCATCAGGTCCGGGCTGGTGTAGCGGCCGACGGCGACGATCGGCTTCGAGGTCGCCTCGCGGACACGATGCGTCCACGGTCGCTGGCTTCCCTCGGGGTAGTAACGGGAGGTACCGGAGTCCTCCGGCCAGGAGCCGACGTTGACGTCCCACAGGTCGACCAGGTGGTCGGCCATCGCCACCAGCTCGAGCATCTCGTCGGCCTGGATGCCGGGCAGCCCGTCGGCCCCGTGCACGGCGACCCGGGTGGCGACCGCGCAGTCGGCGCCGACCGCCGCGCGCACCGCCTCCAGGGTCTCCAGCCAGAACCGGCCGCGGCTGGCCAGGCTGCCGCCGTAGCCGTCGGTCCGCCGGTTCGTGACCGGGGACAGGAACTGGGTCACCAGGTAGCCATGCGCGCCGTACACGTAGACGATGTCGAAGCCCGCGCCGGCGGCGCGCCGGGCGGCCTCAGCCCAGTCCCGCTGCACCCGCGCGATGTCGGCGGGCGTCATCTCCTTGGCCAGCGAACCGAACTGGACCTCGGACGCCAGCTGGGTCGGCGCGAGCCGCGCCGCCCTTGACTCCCCGTTCACGCTGAGCCCGCCGCCGTGGAAGAGCTCAAGGCCGGCCAGCGCGCCGTGGGCATGAACAGCGTCGGCGGTCAGTGCCAGCGCGCGGGCATCGGCGTCGGCCCAGATCTCGGCGGCGACCGCGGGCACCTCATCGGAGTCACGGGACACGGGCGCGTACTCCACGCACACTCCGCCCCAGCCGCCCTCGGCCTTGATCGCCCGGAACGCCGCCTGCGTCCTTGGCTTGCGGCTGCCGAAACCTGACGCGTGCGGCACCTGGTAGAAGCGGTTGGGCAGCGTCTTGGGCCCAATCCTGACCGGCTCGAACAAGATCGCATGCCGAGGGTCCATGAGATCATCTTCGCAGCTTCAGCAACGCCCCGGCGAGTGACAGCCCGACACTGACGCAGCACCTCGCCTGACCAAGCTGAGCCTGATCCACCGCTCCGTTTGCCCGCGTCCTGCTGGCCGCGATGCGCCGCAGCGCTGCCCGGCCGTAACCGAACTCATCAGCCGGCCGGCCGGCGACACCGTGCGCTACTACGAGATCACCACCCGTGGCGGCGGCCCGGCTGGCCCGTCGCTGCGGGGATGGGAGCATATGCCGATGGCGGAGTTCGTGGTGAGACCGGCACGGGCGGGCGATGCGCGGGCGATGGCGGAACTGATGGCGGCGGTGGCGCAGGAGGGCGACGGGATCGCGACCGAGCCGCCGGTCGACATCGATGAGCGCGCCGCGCTCTTCGCGCGCACCGTGAGCGCGTCGGTCGTCGCGGTCGCCAGCGGCCGTATCGTCGGGATGCTGCACGTGGACGTCAGTCGCTTCGGCTTCGGCGAGCTCGGGATGCTGGTCGACCGCGACTGGCGCGGGCGCGGGGTCGGTTCGGCGCTCGTCCAGGCGGCGGTCGACTGGTCGCGCGGCCGGGGGCTGCACAAACTCTGCCTTGAGGTTTTCACGCACAATGCGGCGGCGATCGCCCTGTACCGCAAGTTCGGCTTCGCCGAGGAAGGGCTGCGCGGACAGCAGTACCGGCGATCAAGCGGCGAGCTCTGGGACACGATCGTGATGGGCCTCATGCTGCAGCAAGGCGGCGCCGGCCAGGGAGCGGATGGTCTGCGTGCTCCGCAAGCATAAGAAGGCGGCCATAAAACGGCCACCGCCCATGTCTTCGAGGTGCGATGGGATTCGAAGATCAGGCGGTGGCCGCCGTTGGCTGCCGGGTCGGCGTGACCGCATCAGGTCGCCAGGAACTCGACGGGCCGCCGCTCGGCGGTATCGACGCAGCGGCGCTGCGAGTATACGACGACCTCGTGCGCCTGCTCGGCGACGAGCTCGGCGTTGCGCCGAGTCCGTCGGCCAGGGACCTGCACTCTCGGCTGCTGCGGCCCGATGACGGCTGACCCTACTGTGTACCCGTGCAGCGGCATGACTGGTGCCAACGGCGGCATGACTGGTGCCAACGGCGGCATGACT
>DATGVY010000386.1:0-3707 GCA_035299845.1 Streptosporangiaceae bacterium | reverse complement strand
CTGGGCAGCGGGCATTTGGATCCGCTCCTACAACGCGAAGCACGACGCCGCCAAGGGCGGCGGGCCGCAACTCGACCTGCTCAGCGATGAGATCGGGATCCGCCTGCGCCAAGCCGGTCTGTAGAACCGTCGACGGATGTCTACGCTGGTCCGAACCCAGCACCCTGCCACCAGCTACCGAACCCGCTCATCACCTGGGCCGCTGCCGGATGCGGGTGGCTCTTCTAGCGGGAGAAAGGCAGACCGGGCTTGCCTGCCCGGCCCTGGTGGCCCGCCAGGCCGCATCCAGGCCTGGCCGCCGAAGTGGCTCCGCGAGATGGGCCCGCTCACGTGCCCTTCGGGCAGGGGTAGAACATGGTGCCGTCGAGGTTCACGTCGAACTTGACCGCGCTGAACCCGTCCGCGGGCGCATAGACCCGCCGGCAGAAGGTAGCGAACTCCCGCTTGGTCTTACAGCGCCTGCCCGGGCTGCAGACGAATCTGTCCTGCTGGTATTCGGCCTCGCCGACCCACTTGCCGGTCGGCTGGCTGGCCGTCCGGTCGGCGGTGAACACGTCCCATCCGCACGGCGTGCGGCCGGTGAGCTTCGAGCAGGTGATCCCGTCCTGCCTGGTGCCGCGCTGCCAGGCGGCGAAGCACTCGTGGTAGACGTAGCACTCCTCGACGACCGCGCCGTCGGTGTACCGCACGCCCCACCAGGCCAGGCCCGGCGTGTTCTTCCACAGCACGGTCATCCCGTAGCGGTGCACCAGGTTGAAGGCGTAGGCAAGGTAATTCTGCGCGTCGCCGGGGGTGAGATGGAACCCGGTGGTGGACGGCGGGTCGAAGCTGTCGATGTCGTCAAGCTCGACGGCGTCGAAGCCCTTGCGTGCGCACATCCTGATGCGCTCGTTCAGCATCGGCTTGAGCTCGCTGAGCTGGCGGAAGTCGACCCAGCGCTCCTGCGGGAAGCCGAAGTAGACGTTGCCGAGCGCCGCGGCAGGGAAGTACCTGCCGCGCGGCGACGGGCTGCCGTCCGGCCGGTAGTCCTCCCAGGCCAGGTCGAGGTAGCAGACCGCCTTCGGGTGCGCCAGCGTGCTGGCCTGCCAGGTCGTGTGGATCCGGCGCACCTCGCGGCGGCTGGTCAGGAAGCCGTCGATGTCGTAGATATCGACCGCACGGGCGCCGGTCCGCTGCAGCGGCGTGACGCGCCCGATCTGCCAGTCCCAGCGCATCGGGTGCCGGCCGGAATCGAGATGCGGCGGATACCAGCAGGAATGACCAGCCGGCCGCCGGCACGGCAGCGGCGCGGGCAGCGGGACAATCCGCCAGCCGAACCTGCGGGTTGTCGTCCCGGCCCGGTCCGAGGTCCGCACGGCCACCCGGTGCGGCCCTGTGCCGAGCTTCCCGGTGTAGAAGACCCGGTTGCGCGGCAGCGCCCGCCAGGCACCGCCATCGATCCGGTACTGCTGCACGGGCGACCCGTCCGCGCTGTTGTAATGCGGCGGGCCGACCTCGAAATACTCCTCCGCCGAGCCGGTGCGCTGCTCGGGCAGGCCGTTGACGAACTCGGTGACCGGCGGCCGGCCGCGGCGGAAGGCCCGTACCGTCGCGCGGGTCGTGTAGGACGCCGAGCTGCGGATGATTGTGAACGCAAAATTGGCCGGGCTGGTCTCCACGACAGCGGCTGCGGTCTCGGTCAGCCGGAGATGCTTCCCCGTGTCGGCGTGGCCGACGATGTAACGGCGGGCCGCGAACGGCGTTGCTGTCGTGTCGGCGGCGCGCAGGCAGCTCCCGCGGCGCCGGGCGCAGGCCCGCCAGCGGTAGCTGACCTCGAAGCTGAGCAGCCGCTCGCGGCGCAGTCGGCCCGGCCGCCAGTGCAGCCCGCTCGCGCGCACGATCCCGCCGTCCCGCAAGTGACCGCGGATCCGCAACGTCCCGCGCGCCACCGGCGGCTGGATCCTGAGTGCCCGGGCACGGCCGGCCCGGCCGTCCCGCGCGCCGCGCGCCCGCCTGGTCCCTGCACTGCCCGCCTGGCCAGCGACGGTGGTAGGCGTGGCGGCGGCAGCAGCGGAGACACTGGCGGTCGTGCTGGCCGCGGCGGTGGCCCCCGGCATCGGTCCGGTCAGGCCGAGAGCGGCTGCTGCCGCTACCGCCAGCACCGAGGTCCGCCGCCCGGCTGGCCGCCTGAGCCCGCCTGGTCGGCTCGCCGCGCCTGGCCGGCTCACCGCCCCTGGCCCGCTCGCCGCGCCCGGCCGGCTCACCGCGCCTGGCTGGCACACCGCGCCTGGCTGGCACACCGCGCCTGGCTGGCTCGCCGCGCCCGGCCGGCTCGCCGCGCCCGGCCGGCTCACCGCGGCATCCCGGCGAGGTAGCCATCCCCCTCGTACCGCCGCGCCGATGGCCCGAACTGCGGCAGCCACTCGGCCTCGGCGGCCAGCATCTTGTCGGCCATCTCGTGGATCTTCGGCAGCGTCGACATGGCGCTGGTGAGCGGGTCGAGCGCCACGGCGGCATGCACGAGTTCGCGGCTGCCGGTCATCGCGGCCCGCACGGTCAGCCGCTGCACGGCGATCTGCACCTCGTTCAGTGCCGCGCACGCGGGCGGCAGCGCGCCGTAGCGGACCGGCCGAACTCCCGCCCGGTCGGCCACGCAGGCAACCTCCACGCACGCGTCCGGCGCCAGGTTCGTGATCAGCCCGTGGTTGCGCACGTTGACGTAGACGACCCGCCGCGTGCCGGTGACGATGCTGTCCATGATCGGAGCGGCCAGCTCGCCGCCATGCCGGATGCCCTCGCGGCGCGCCTCGTCCACGATCTCGGCGTCGCTCTGCTCCTTGTCGACCGTGCTGGAGATCTCCAGGTTGTCCCAGTGCCGGTCCAGGTAGTGGCTGGTGAGTTCCGGCGACTTGCGGAACCATGCCCAGTACTCGCTGGCATGGTGGCTGGACTCGGTGTGGAAGAACCCGGTGAGCTCCATCAGCTCGGCCCGCACCCGCTCGATGCTCTCGTACGGGTCGTCGGAGCGGGGAAGCAGCGGCTCGGTCTCGTCGATGTACCTGGCCTTCATCACCGCCCTGATCCGCGGGATCAGGTCTTCCTCGCCGCGCCGGTAGGTGGTGAACCAGGCCGTGTGGTTCACCCCGGCGGAGTCAAACGTCACCTCCTCCAGCGGCACGCCGAGTTCGCGCGCGAGCAGTTCGGCCGTGTTCTGCACGCTGTGGCACAGGCCGATGACCCGCACGTCCAGCAGGTCGGTGGCCCAGATGTTGGCCGACATCGGGTTGGTGTAGTTCAGCAGCAGCGCGGCAGGGCACTCGGTCAGCATGGTCTGCGCCACCACCCGCAGCGCCTCGATCGTCCGCAGGCCGCGGAAGACGCCGCCCGGCCCGAGGGTGTCCCCGACGATCTGGTCGATCCCGTACTCGCGCGGGATCAGCAGGTCATGGGCGTAGGCCCGGACCCCTCCCACCTGGAACACGGTCAGCACGAAATCGGCACCGCGCAGCGCGGCCCGCAGCGTGTCCGGGATCTCGATGCTCGTGCCGAGCCCGCCGATTTGGATGAGCTGGCCGACCGCCTTGGCGGTGCGCTCGGCGGCCGGCACGTCGATGTCGTACAGCACCAACTCGCCGCATGCCAGCGAAGGAAAGGACAGGATGTCCCTGGCGAGCTCGACGGGGAACACCCAGCCTCCTGCTCCCACGATTACGATCCTGGGCCTGGCC
>DATGVY010000385.1:0-3232 GCA_035299845.1 Streptosporangiaceae bacterium | reverse complement strand
CACCGTGTGGCCGGCCACGTCGACCAGCGGGTTCTCGCTGGCCGCGTTGAGTTCCCGGACCAGAACTCCGTCCGCGGCGGCCAGGGCGTCCACAGCAGGCCCGTGCACCTGAGGGAAGGCCCGGTATCCATACGGGTCCTGGATCCGGGCGGCTTCCGCGTGCTCGCCCGCCAGCAGCGCGCGCATGTGCGCGGCGACCTCCTGCTGCCCGGAATGCGGCCGGGCCAGGTGCACCGGTGCCGCGTACGGCTCCACGGATCCGTGCACGGCCAGTAGCGACAGCGCTGCGACCGCGACCGCGGACCGGGTCAGGCCGGTCAGATCGCAGCAGGCCAGCGCCGCCTCGCCGAGGGTCGCTGCGTTGCTGCTGATGAAGGCGAGCGCCTCGGTGGAGCGCACGGGGAACAGCGGCGGCGGCCCGGTGCCGGACTGCCAGGATCGCTCGCCAACCAAGCAGAGGCCAGCCGACGCGAGGGCGGTCAGGTCCCCCGTGCCGATCGCGCCGTAGCGCGGGACCGGCGGGGTGAAGCCCCGGTTGATGGCGTCAGCCAGGACCTCCAGGATGGCCGGGTCTATGCCCGAGCCGCCCGCGCCGATCTGGTTCACCCGCACCACCAGCATCGCGCGGGCAAATTCCGGCGCGAGCAGCGGCCCGGCACCCGCCGCGTGGCTGCGCAGCAGCCGCAGCCCGTGCTCCGACCTGTCCTCCTCCTCCACGTCGACCGCAAGGTTGGCGCCGACACCGGTGTTCCGGCCGTACACCGGCCTGGCCGCGGCCACCTCGCGCGCCACCCGCCACGCGGCTCCCGCGGCGGCCACGGCGGCCGCGCCGATCCGTACGTGAGTCTCCCGCCGTGCGACGGCTGTCACGTCGGCGCACGTCAGCGACGAGCCGTCGATCTCGACCGGGCCGCCCACTTCCCTGGTCATGAGCCCATTCTGGGCGCCGAGGTCGTGCCTCCCCCGGCCGGGAGGCACCCTGCGGGCGCACGCTCGGCGCCCACGCACGCTGCTCGCCCCTCCCCGCGCCCTCCCCGCATCCAGCGGCGAGCCCGGAGCGGCTCCGGGTGTGGTCAGGATGAGCGCCTCGTCCTATGCCGGTGAATGTGCTGTTGCCCCGGTGGCCACCGGGGCAACAGCACATCCATCTGGGTCGTCGCCGGGACGAGCCCGGCCGGTGGTCGCCGGGACGGCCCCGGCTGGTGGTCGCCGGTGGCGTCAGCCGCCCACGGCCTCCAGTTCGACGGCGTCGTCGGGCTGGCCTGCCGAGTCGGCGGAGGTCAGCCGCTGCCGCGCCGGGCGCAAGCCGCTGAGCGCGACAAGCAGGCCCAGCACCGCAACGCCGGTGATGACGGCGAGCGCGGGCCGGTAAGCCGTAAGGCTCTGGCCGGGGATGACCTTGCTTCCCCCGCCGGCGTCGACCACGGCCGTCACCGCCGCGAGCACCAGCGCGCCTCCCACTTGGAAGGAGGTCTGCAGGATGCCGGAGGCCAGACCCTGCTCCTGGTCTGCTACTCCCGCCGTGGCCTGGACGTTCAGCGAAGAAAAGCCGAGGCCGAACGCGGCGCCGATGAGCAGCACCGAAGGCAGGATCACGGCGGGGTAGTCCGGCTGGGGGCCGATGCGCAGGAACCAGGCGTAGCCAACCGCGAGGCAGGCGGAGGCAACCACGACGATGCGGGGTGGGCCGAACCTGTCCAGCAGCGGCGCCATGCGTGGCGACGCGATCGCGACAATCAGCCCCGCTGGCAGGAACGCCAGAGCGGTCCGCAGCGCCGACCAGCCGACCATGATCTGCAGGTACTGCGTCACCAGGAACTGGAAGGCCACGTAGGACCCGAACAGGGTCATGGCCGTCAGGTTCGCGCGGGTCAGGGCTCCGGAACGGAAGATGCCAAGCCGCAGCAGCGGATCCCTGCTGCGCCGCTCGATGGCCACGAACGCGGCCAGCAGGATCGCGATACCCGCGAACGAGCCCAGCGTGCGCGCCGACGCCCAGCCGACCTGCGGGGCCTCGACGACCGTCGCCACGATGAGCAGCATCGCGGCGGTCACCGTGACCGCGCCGGGGATGTCGAAGCGGCGGCCGTTGCGGTCCGGCGCGGCATGACGCGGGATGAGCCGCAGCGCCGCGGCGAGGATCAGGGCCGCTACGGGCGCGGGCAGCAGCAGTGTCCACCGCCAGCCCACCTCGGTGAGCAGCCCGGACAGCACCAGGCCGAGCGAGAAGCCGGCCGCGCCGAAGGCCGAGTAGATGCTCAGGGCCCGGTTGCGGGGGTGTCCCTCGGCGAACGTGGTGGTGATGATGGACAGGCTCGCCGGTGCGGTGAACGCCGCGGCCACGCCCTTGATCAGGCGGGCGGCGATGAGCAAGGTCCCGCTGCTGACCAGGCCGCCAAGCAGCGAGGCGACCGCGAACACGGCCAGCGCCGCGATGAACACCCGGCGGCGGCCGAGCAGGTCGGCGGCTCGCCCGCCGAGCAGCAGGAACCCGCCGTAACCGAGTACGTAGCCGCTGACCACCCATTGCAGTGAGGCAGTCGTGAGCCCGAGGTCAGCGCGGATGGATGGCAGGGCCACGCCCACCATCGAGACGTCGAGCGCGTCCAGGAACAGGGCGCCGCACAGCACGATCAGGATTCCCCACAGGCGGGGACTCCAGCGCTGGGCAGAGCTGAGGGCAACGGAGGATGAGGTCATGACCAGGAGCCTATGCATGTGCAAGCAATAGATGCAAGCGCATTTAATGTGCTTGCATCTACCAGCCTCCGGCGTTAGACTCCGCCCGTGAGCAGTAAGCAGGCCGGCACCGTGCTGCACGCCGGAGGAGACGCCGATCAGGCCGACCGCGACAGCATGCCGCAGGTCGTCAGCGCGTGGCGGGCGCTGACCGCCAGTCACGCGGCCGTGTGCGCAGCCCTCGAACGGGAGCTTGGCGAGCGGCACGGGCTCGGCGTCAGCGACTTCGAGGTGCTCGACCGCCTCGCCGAGAACGAAGAGCGCAAGTTCCGCGTCCAGGATCTGGCCGATGCCGTCCACCTCAGCCAGAGCGCGCTTTCCCGCCTTGTCGGTCGGCTGGAGCAACATGGCCTGGTCCAGCGGTCACTGTGTGACCTGGACCGGCGCGGGATCTACGTCTGCCTCACCGATGCGGGCCGGCGGCGCCACGCGGAGGCCCTGCCCACCCAGCGTGCCGTGCTCAGCGCCACCATGCCGGCCGGCCCCACCGGCG
>DATGVY010000384.1:0-2002 GCA_035299845.1 Streptosporangiaceae bacterium | reverse complement strand
TCCAGCACCGTCTGTCGTTCCTCCACCAGGTCGGCGATCGTGGACGACACATAAACGGTGGCCATCACCACCCCCAGACCCGCGCGCCTCCACTCCAGGGCTCCACGTCCAGGCCCTGCCCGCCCGGTGACCTAACGATCGCACAGCGCAGCCCGCCTCACCACCCAGACCAGCCGTGAAATTGGTGCGGCTTCTTCACCGGAGAGTGCGCGCGCTGAGAGTTCAACGTAAACATTCAGCCCATGCACACGTGGTGATGGGTAGCGCGGGTTGCGATTGCCGGTTACGGGGGGAATGCCTGCGCGGGCGGTCGCCAGGGCCTGCCGAGCATGAGGTCGTGCAGGACGTCCATGGCGTTGCGGCCGTGCTTGCGGGCGGTGTCGATGTAGCTGCGGATGTCGAGGCGGTCCTGGGTGACGTCGTCGCTGGCCAGGCGGCCGGAGATCTTCTGCTGTGTTTTCAGGGGCCGGACGCCTCTTTCGCTGATGTTGTTCGTCGGCCACACGCTGGTGTCCTCGGTGAACAGCAGCACGTCGCTGCGGCGGTCACGGCAGAATTCCAGCAGCTCGCGGCCTGGCTTCTGCTTCGTGCTGTTCTTCGGGCCCGGGACGCGGGGCACGCTGGCCAGGCCGGCCAGGACGGCGTGCCGGAACTCGTGCTCCAGCGGTTTCCGCGCGTCGGCGGGGATGGCGTCCAGGTCCTGCTCGCGGGCGGCGTGCCAGGCATGGATGAGGCCGCGCAGCGCCCGCTGCGCCTGCACGGGCCAGATGGCGCCGGGGTAGCTCTCGGCGCAGTCCTCGAAATCACGCAGTATGTGAGACAGGCACGCCTGGTTCCCGGCGATGTGCTCCCACCGGGGATGAAAATAATTCTGGTACCGGTCGGAGACCACGATCCCGGCGAAACCGGGGAGGATCCCGGCGTCCTGCATGGAGTCCAGGCCGCGGGTGCCCAGCCAGAACGCCGAGTACCGTTCGGTGAACGCGCCGTGGACGTATTTCTTCTCCCCGGCCGGCCCGGACCGCAGCGTGGTCTCGTCGAACCCCGCCACCGGGGCGGCGGTGATCAGGGTGCGGATCAGCGCCACCACCTCGCCGGCCAGGGACGCCGCCTTCGCCAGGCACGAGTGGATGAACCCCTCCGACACCGCAGCGCCGGCCACGTCGGCGATCAGCTGGCGGCACCGCTCCACGGGAACGTGCTGGAAAACCACCAGGTAAACCGCCAGGGCACGCAGCCGCGGCCCGATGGACAGCGCGGAATCCGGCACGCCCGCCGGGCGCGGCGCGACGTGCGTCTTCCCGCAGGCGCACCGCGCCTGGTGCAGGTCGTGCTGCACCCGCTCCGCCGCCGCGGCCGGGATCTCCTCCTGCTGATACGACCGGGCAACACCCAGGTCAGCGGCATCCGCCAGGTCCAGGCCGCAGGAGCAGGCACCCCCGGGATAGTGGTCCTCGGTCCGGTCCGGGACCTCCCACGTCATCGACGCCCCCGGGCTGCCCGGCTGCTTCCCCCGCTTCTTCTTCCCCGCCCGCTCCGCGGCGCGCCGCTGCCTCCTGGGCGCCCTCCGCCCCGGCAGGTCATCCGATGACGGCGGCATCGAGGAGTTCCCGCTGTTCCGCGACCCCGACCGCTCCGCCGCGGCCAGCTGCTCCCGCAGGCCAGCGACCACCGCCTCCAGCGCCGCGATCCGCTCCGCCTGCGTCTCGATCCGCTGCGCCTGCGTCTCGATCCGCTGCGCCTGCTCCCGGATCAGCGTCTCACGCGGATCCTCCGGCGGCACATCGGTCACAGCCCCGGATCATCCCCGAAACCACGCTCAGCCACCACGGCAACACCACGCCCGCCGCCAAAACGTGACCGTCCATCACGCACCGCAGCAGCAAGCCCAAGGACCTGAATGTTTACCTGCCGGCCTGGACGGCAGGATCGCGTTCCTTGAGCACGCGGGCTTCCTCGACGCCGGCGGAAAGGATGGACAGGCCCAGGAACGGTGAGGTGC
>DATGVY010000383.1:0-2698 GCA_035299845.1 Streptosporangiaceae bacterium | reverse complement strand
ACGGGGTGGAGGTGATCTGGGCGGCGCTGCTGGCGGCGGCCCGGGGACGGCCGTGGAACCAGGTCGCCGCGGAGCTGGGGGTGCCGTATACGACGGTGCGGGAGTGGCTGCGCCGGTTCGCCCGGCGGGCGGACCGTGGAGCACCCCGGCTTCGGTTGAGGCTCAGCTCTGCGGCTGACCGCCTGTCAGCCTTGTAATTTTTCTGCCTGTTGACGTAATCGAACAAGTGTCCGCTTGTGTCCGGGCGGTGGCTGTCGTGTTCCAGTGTCCCTCCGTTCTGGTGCCGGGTGTAAGGCCGGCCAGCTGCCGCCGCGTGCGGGCGGGAGGGCGCCGCGGCCTGACCGGGGCAGCCCCTTGGGCCTGCCCGCTTTGCTGGCCCTGTGGCCCGCCAGAGGTCTCCGGGGTCAACGGCGGCCGCAGGCCGTCGCGCGCCAGCGCGATGCGCAGCACCGTTGAGGCCGGAGGGGGCGGGCCGGTACCATCGCGGCGCCCGCACCCAGGCGCGGCAGCCTCTTCCGGGAAATCCGGGCGGCGCATGCCGCCTCCTTTCATTCTTCCCCGCCGCGTGCGGCGTACCAGGCGGCCTCCCGCTCAGCCGGGGCCACGTCCCCGATCGCGGAGTGGATCCTGCGGTTGTTGAACCAGTGCAGGTAGCCGGCGGTCTCCATCTCCACGTGGGCCAGGTCCCGCCACGGTCCGCGCCGGCCGGTCAGCTCGGTCTTGTACAGGCCGATAGCGCTCTCCATCAGGGCGTTATCCAGCGCGTCCCCGACCGAGCCGATGGACGGGACGATGCCCTCGGCGGCCAGGTGGGCGGTGAACGCGATGGAGGTGTACTGGGCGAATTCAATCGGTCGTCGCAACACCTTCATGTGGAGGTGGGCGGATGGGGCGACCACAGGGATGGGCAGCGGCTCGGGCGGGGCGGCCGGCGATGCGTTCGCCGGGGCGGCCTCCGGTGGCCAGGCGAGAACACCGGGAGCGGTTCTGGGTGGCGATCGCCAGGGGAATGCCGAGCGAGGACGCCGGCATTGAGGCTGGTGTGTCCCCGGCAGTTGGTACGCGATGGTTCCGCGACAGCGGTGGGATCCGGCCGGTCAGCCTGGCCCCGCTGCCGGGGCGGTACTTGTCGTTCGCGGAGCGGGAGGAGATCGGGATCCTGCGTGCCCGGGGGTGTGGCGTCCGCGAGGTCGCGAGGCGTATGGGCCGGTCGCCGTCAACGATCTCGCGGGAGCTGCGGCGGAACGCCGCGACCCGGGGCGGCCGGCTGGAGTACCGGGCCACGACGGCGCAGTGGCACGCAGACCGGCGGGCACGCCGCCCGAAGATCGCGAAACTTGCCGCGAGCCAGGCGCTGCGCGAGTACGTGCAAGACCGGCTGGCCGGCACGATCACCAGGCCGGATGGCGCGGCTGTGGCGGGCCCGGATGTGCGCTGGATCGGACGCCGGCACGGTCGCCGGGCCGACCGGCGCTGGGCCAGGTCGTGGAGCCCGGAGCAGATCGCGAACCGGCTGCGGACCGACTTCCCCGATGATGAGTCCATGCGGGTCTCGCACGAGGCGATCTACCAGGCCCTGTATGTCCAGGGCCGCGGCGCGCTGCGGCGCGAGCTGACGGCGTGCCTGCGCACCGGCCGGGCGCTGCGTGTTCCCCGGGCGCGCACCCGCGGCCGCGGCAAGAAGTTCGTGACCCCCGAGATCATGATCAGCCAGCGGCCCGCCGAGGCCGCCGACCGGGCTGTGCCCGGGCACTGGGAAGGAGACCTGATCGTCGGACTGAACAGCTCGGCGATCGGCACCCTGGTCGAGCGCACGACCCGGTTCACGATGCTGCTGCACCTGCCCCCCATGGAAGGCCACCGCAGCAGCCCCCGGGTCAAGAACGGCCCCGCGCTGGCCGGCCACGGCGCCGAGGCGGTCCGGGACGCGATTGCCTCTACGATCATCACCTTGCCCGCCCAGCTGCGCCGGTCGCTGACCTGGGACCAGGGCGCCGAGCTGGCCCAGCACGCCCAGCTGCGCACCGGCACCGGCGTCGAGATCTACTTCTGTGACCCGCACAGCCCCTGGCAGCGGGGCACCAACGAGAACACCAACGGCCTGCTGCGCCAGTACTTCCCCAAGGGCACCGACCTGAGCCGCCACAGCCCCGGCGATCTGGCCGCCGTCGCCGCGGTGCTCAACAGCCGCCCCCGCAAGACGCTCGGCTGGAAGACCCCGGCAGAAGCGATGGCGGAGCTGCTGGACGACGCCGCTGCCTGAACAACGGCCCACGGAAGGAGGCGGCTGACGCCGCCGCTCACCACCAGAGGGTGCCGCACAGCGTACGGGGCCGCCCCTCCGGCCTCAAGGGCGCTTCGCGTTTCCTCCGGAAATGGCCTTCGGCCACCCTTGACCCCGGAGACCACTGCGGCCCCGGCGGCAGGAACCGAGGGTCAGGCACAAGGCCTGCCCCTCGCCCCCAAGCGCGGCACCCCGCCGGAGCTGGCCGCCACGTATGGTTAACGAGGAAGAGTCAATCTACCGGCACTGTTGCGACGACTCCTTGAACCCAAGGAGTACCTGTCCATCCGCTACGGCGCCGAGCTGGCCGCCTCGGGCATCGCGCCGTCGGTCGGAACGGTCGGGGATTCCTATGACAATGCGCTGGCCGAGAGCATCATCGGCCTGTACAAAACCGAGGTCATCGACCACCTG
>DATGVY010000382.1:0-3800 GCA_035299845.1 Streptosporangiaceae bacterium | reverse complement strand
TAGGTGGTCGGTCACCTCCGTGACCACTTGCCAAGCCTGCTGACAAACCAAGCCGCCACCAGGCAGATCACACCTACGACCAGGGCGGCCGCGCCGCGCAGGGGACGGTGCGCATTGGCCCGGGATGCCGGATGGGTAATGGTGCCGAGGATGCTGGGCAGTGACTTCGCTGGCTCCGCAAAATACATGATGCCGGCGATGATCGCCAGGACGGCGATGATCACCAAGACGACAACGGCGATCATCCTGCCGGAGGACCGGCCGCCCGCCGCGCTTTCAGAACTCACGTGGTCCTCCTTTGATAATGCTGAGCCTCGCTCGACCTGGGCGCGCCTCCGCGCTGTCGGGCTGGAACCACGCTGACCACGTTAGGTCTCCCAGTGCAGACCCTGCAGGTCCTGCTCCTTCGAATCCGCCATGACAGCTGTCCTGCACCGTCCATAGCTCTTCAGCAGGCGCAGGGCCCGGATCCCTGCCACCGGAATTCCGCCGGTCTTCGGGAACACTGCAGTAGTAAACGATCGCTGCCACAGCCAGCCCCTTGTCAAGCCCACGCGCCGCCACCGGTATGGCGCACCTCCCCGGTTGTGCACGCCGCGTTTGGGCAGTGGTCACGAGATGACGGCGTCGATCGTCTTCTTCAGCGCACTAGGGCGCGCCGGCGTCCGGGGCGCATGCTGCTTGACGGCCGCATCGCAGATGCAGCCAGCTTTCTGAGGCTCCCCGTCACCCGCCGACACCGAGCAGAGCGAGGGTGACCACGGTCCCCAGGAGAGCGATCAGCGCGAGGATGACCACGGCCATGAACACGTCGGTGCTTGGCGCCTCGTGCTTTCCGCCCATGCCCGCCCTCCTGACCGCGAGCGCGCTGCCCAGGCCGGCCTCGTGCCATCTCTCCGTCCCTTTCATGCTGGTCGGCGGCCTAAACCGGATCCCGGCTGTCATCGAGCCATAGAGGGGCAATAATTCCGGACCTGGCGCATGCGAGCCTCACGCCAGCGCATCGGCGGCGTATCTGGGAGGCCGCAGCCCGCTCTGGATCGATGAGGGAACTGGCTCGCGGTACCCATCAGGAGATGAGGGCAGTGCTGACTGTCATATCTTGCCCGGAATGTGAAGTCCCTGCCGAGGTCACTGACCGCTTCTCGCTGAACAGCACCGACGGTCCTGTTGATTGCGTTGCGTTGCGTTGCGTGGCCGGCCACCACTTCCGGATGCCGTCGGAGCTGCTGCCGGCCGGCAGCCAGGAACAACTGCAGGCACAACAGCCTGCGCCGGCCCGGCCCTCGCCGGCTCGGTGACATGGCCGAGGCGTGGACCGGCGGCTTCCTTCCGAGGTAGGCGTCGCGCATCCCGGGCAATTCACTCTCATGCTTGTTATGGAGGTGATCGTGAGGCTCCAGGACGGGCGCTCTGCGCCTCGATCACCTGCATGAACAAGCATTATGTAGCCCGAAGGGCGAAGGTGATCTTCGATCACCCACATAATGCCGCCGACAGGCCGATTACCAGTGCGCGAGCATTGCACTGCACCGGCTTCGCCTTCGAGCCCGTGCGCCCGTGGCGGGAGAGGCATGTGGTACTGGCCGCGGCTGACTGCTGGGCTGGCTATCGTGGTCGACGGTCTGGCATGCGGCTGGAGGGTTGCTGGATGAGGGCAGTGGTTGTCAGCGAATTCGGCGGCCCCGAGCAGTTGCTTCTGGCCGATGCCGCAGATCCTGTGCCCGGCGAGGGCCACGTCCGGGTCGCGGTTCACGCCGCGGGCGCCAACCCGGTGGACGCATTTAACCGGGCCGACGGCGGCTGGGCAGGCCTTACGGTGCCGTGCATCCTCGGCTACGACGTCGCCGGCGTCGTGGAGAGCCTCGGGCCCGGGGTTACCGGCCTGGCCATCGGGGACCGGGTGATGGCAATGACGCATTTCCCTGACGGCGGCGGCGGGTACGCGGAGCTGGCTGTCGTGCACGCTGATCTGGTTGCCAGGATCGACGCCGGCACATCGTTTGCCGATGCTGCCGCTACCCCGCTCGCCGCCGGGACTGCCGACGTGGTCCTGTCCCGGCTGGCGCTGCACCCGGGTGACCGGCTGCTGGTCCTGGGCGCCAGCGGCGGTGTCGGGCTGTTCCTGCTGCAGCTCGCGGCCGACCGCGGGATCGAGGCCATCGCGGTGGGCCGCCGCGTGATGCATGACCAGATGCTCGCGCTCGGCGCCGCCTCCTGCATCGACTACACCAGCGAGGACGTCGGGCAGCGGGCGACCAGCCTGGCTGGCGGCCCGGTGGACGCCATCGCGGACCTGGTCGGCGGCCCGTCCCTGTCGACCGCGCTGGGCGCGCTGCGGCCCGCAGGCCAGATCGCCGCCATCGCGACTCCCGAACTCGACCTCGACCCGCTGCTGGACGCCAACATCACCCTCCACGGCTTGCTCATCCACGATGACGGCCAGCGGACCCGGAAGCTGGCGTCGCTCCTTGCCGAACGAACCCTGCGGCCGGTAATCAGCCACCTGCTGCCCCTGTCCGAAGCCACGCAGGCTCATCGCATCCTGGAAGGCAAGCATGCGGGCGGGAAGATCGTGCTCACGGTAGCCAGCTAGCCTGCCACGCAACTGAGCCCGGCACCGCCTTCGGAACGACGCTGGTGCCTATTCTCGCCGAGCTAGGGGTAGATCCCGGCGAGCCGCAAGTCTCGCCCGTGCACAACATCATCGAGGGCTGAGGTTCGTCGGTCGCGCAGGTGACTCACCGGCGGCCAGGGTGCTGACCAGCGCGCGCAGGTCGAGTACGACGCCGCGGAATGCCACGGAGACGGCAGCCACCGGCTCCTCTGCTGCGATGATGTCGTTCGCAATTTGGTCACCGAGCGTCGTCGAGCCTCCGATACGGCAAGCATGCGGAACCGCCTGATATGGCCGGCTGCGCATCTGGGGCCGTCCCCGAGGGCTGCAGATGTGTCGTCGGGGATCAGGGGCGCTTAGCTGCTTGGTTTGCTGGTGGCCCGGGTCGGAGCAGCGCGGCGATCATCGCGTCGGCGATGATCGCGGCGCAGTGCCGAGTCGGCCAGCCGCGGTCGAGGACGAGCAGCTCTTGGACGCCGATCCGTTGCAACATCTCTGCCTGGCTGGACGCGGCCCGCGGGGCGGGCGAACCGATGCCAGCTCATGCCTGCTCAACTCCGTCTGGGTACGATGCCTGGCCGTCGACCCGGAGGTAGTACCCCGCCCCGCGAACCGTCTCGATCACGGGCCCGCCGAGCTTGCGGCGCAGGTAGCCCACGTACACGTCGACGAGGTTCGTTCGGGGATCGAAGTTCATGCCCCAGGCCATGGACAATAGTTCTTGTCGCGAGAGGACCTGAAGGGGGTGGCCGACGAAAGCCTTCAGCAGGGAGAACTCGCGGGCGGATAGGCTCACCGGTCGCCCGTCGACGGTTACCTCACGCCGCAGCACGTCGACGCAGATGCCGCCGACGCGGAGCACGCCCGGCGAGACGGTGGCCCGGGGCCGGAGATTTGCCCGTACGCGGGCCAGGAGTTCCTCGAACGCGAACGGCTTCGCCAGGTAGTCGTCCGCCCCGAGATTGAGCCCTTTGACGCGGTCGTCCACCCGTCCTCTGGCGCTCAGCACCAGGACGGGAACCGTGGCCCCCCGCTCCCGCAGCCCTTCCAGCACCGCAAGGCCGTCCAGGTCGGGCAGGCCGAGATCCAGAATCACGAGCGAGATGTCCGCCTGAATGACACGCTGGAGCGCTTCTCGTCCGCTGCTCACCCACTCGACGCTGTACCCGTGGGCGCGCAGCCC